>JAUWOH010000421.1 GCA_030612225.1 Desulfobacteraceae bacterium | reverse complement strand
AATTGCTTTATCCTTTGGTTTTATGTTTTTACCTGAAATAAATCTTTGTAGAATAGCTGCGGCTTTTTCAGGTTTTCCTGCTTCCAGATACGCCTGCGCCAAATATAATTTTACCAGTCGACTTTTCGCTTTGCCCGAAACAGCATCAATTTTTGTAAGATAGTCAAGGTGCACGGATATCGAAGTGTGACGGAGCTCGCTGTATAATCTGGCACTCGAAAGGTAAACCATACCCAGGCTAAGATAGACAGGGCCTTCCTCGCCAGGCTTGAGCGATGGCAGATATGAATAGATTAACCTGCCGGCATCCTCATAGCGGTGCTTTTTATACAGCTTCATCCCGTTTTTCACCATGTCATCTGAAGCATGCAAAGACCCTGTTAAAAATACGATCATTGCACAAAGCAGCACAGCTTTTTTCATATCTGCTCCTTAAAATATGTAGTAGTTATTTAATGTAAATTTATTTTTTCGCAAACCCTTAACCATCCGGCGCTTATTCAAAGACTTTTTACGAGACCATCATTTCTTCAGTTCGGCAATATGGCAATATATATGTGGTCCCACTGTTCAATCTGGGCTCGAAATGCAATAGTTCCATCAGATGAACAGACAACATCATGGTTCATTTTTGTTGTTGTCTTGAGAATCGCTTCGGCTTTTTCAACAACATTAACAACATATATCGGGTTATATGACTGTCGATCATTTTTTACATAAATGATTCTCTTACTGTCCGGCATCCAGGCAGGGCCGCTTTCTATATCCGGGATTACATTTGTTGCTACTACCTTTGCATAAAGTTCTTCACCCTCAGTTGGGTCGGAACCATCTGCAGCTATCACAAAAAGAGCCCATACCTTTGGGTCTTCCTCTATATTATAGTTGGAATAAAAGGCAATTTTTTTCCCGTCCGGTGACCATGCCGGTCTCAGGTCATCATAGGACCATGTCGTGAGGGCCTTTAAAGTCTCGGCAGGTTTTGTTATATCCTCAATTAAGTAGATATCATGATTTTCATTAGAACCGTATATCATTGCAATTTTTTTTCCATCCGGTGACCATTGAGGATAAAGATATGTTTTTTCACCATTCGTTATTTGAATGGTTTCCTTTGTTTCAAGTTTCATCAGGTATATATCCGCTTTTCCGGTGCGGCCGGAAACAAAAATCAAGTGGTCGGCTACAGGAGACCATTGCGGGTGGCTGTCTTTTTCATCATCTTCCGTCAGCCTTATTGCCGCTTCGTTGCCGAGCTGTGGCAAAAGGTACAGGTCATAATTGCCGCTTCCGCCATTGCTCATAAACACCAGACTTCCTTCTGCCGGCGACCAGCTTATTCCTGAATTATAGCTTATATCTTCAGCAATACCCGGGAAAAAAAAATCCATTTCTTCATTTTTTTTATCAGACAGCTTGCAGTAAATTTTTTGAATAACAACACCATTAAGCCCGGAAATGATAACTTCTCTTTTATCTCCTATACTCCGTTCAAATGCGATTTTCTTCCCTGATGGTGACCATACCGGATTTGAATCATTTTGGCCGGCTTTAATATCTAAAAGTTCACGTACATACAAAGGCTTTAATTCTTTCGGTTCTTTGGGGGTTTCTTTTTCAAGCTCGGTATCCTGCTCAGCTGTTTGAGATTTATCCTCTTCAGGCTTTGCCTCATCAACAACCTTGTCCGGCTGTTCTGTTTTAGTCTCCGGCTCAGTTTCTATTGCATCTGATGTCTCTCCGGCCGGCTCAATCCTTTCGGGTTCTACAGCCTCTTCGATAATTTGAGGTTTATCTTCTTCCGGTATTGCCTTTTCTGCTGTTTCTCCAGGTTTGGCTGTTTCAGGCTCACTCAAAATCACTGTCACGGAATCTGCAGGCGCTTTATCCTCAGGTATAAGTTTCCGGTCAACACTTTCCGTGTTGGCGCTCTCAACAGACTCAATAGGCGGAGCATCTGCTGATATGCCATTAGTGACAATCAGCAGCGCTCCAAGCATTATATAAATTATAATTTTAAATCTCATCACAAACGTTAATCCGCCTATCTTCCTGGTTAAATGAAAGAGACTCAGTGGCTGTAGTTATTTAAAAAATATTTTATTGATCGTTATTTACAACATAACAATTTACAACACACAAGGGACAATCCTTAAATCAAATCCTTTATCTGCCTTCGATGCTTTTCTGCCGACTTACGGATTAATATAAAGGCACTTTTGCTTTCAAGGTTTTTTGGGAAAAAATCAAAGTATTCTTTCCATGCCCGATCTGCTTTTGGAAGAAGAGAACTCTTTTTAGTTATCAAATAAAGTTTATGATATGAAATTGCCCTGTAATAGTAAGTGTCGTGAACAGCCTCGTCAAATTGACGATTTGGGAAAAACCGAATATTCTGCTTTGCTACCCTGAGCTTTTCTATTGCTTTTGCAAAATTTCCGGCAGCAGCCCGTTTGTCTTTTCGAATAAGCTGATTGCCCTTTTCATAATAAGCATGCCCGAGGTTAGTATATGTAACAGCAAACTGCTTATAGATTATCTGCCGGTTTTCCGGAAGGGAGAGTACATTTTCAAATTCACGGACAGCCTGATTATAGTCTTTCTTTTCATCCATATACAGCTGTGCAAGTCTGCAATGAGCTATGGAATAATCAGGACTCTGTCTTTCAGTATTCTTATAAGCCTCGATTGCGGCATCGATGTTACCGTTTTGCTCAGCCATTTTCCCTATTTTCATGTAGTCCTTTAGAAATACAATCATGTTATCATCAAGACGATCCACTTCCGGCTTGTTGAATTCCATAATTTTTTCCCAGTCACGGTATTCACCTCCAACAGAGAGCTTCACCTTGCGGAATCCAAAATTCACCAGTTTTCCGTCCAGCATAGGTGTTGTGCCTATCTCGACACCATCAATAAAAACAAGGGCTCCGGATGGTACAGAATCGACCTTGAACAAAGCGCTGCTGACATCAAGGGCAAATTCTTTTACTTCCTTGTTTTTTTCCACACTAAAGGTCTCATTAAACGGTTTATAGCCGTGCCGGGACAATAAAATATCATGCTCCTCATAAAGACGTACAGGCACTACAACCTTCCCGGTAGAACCAGTAGTTCCTACCCAGGTA
>JAUWOH010000165.1 GCA_030612225.1 Desulfobacteraceae bacterium | reverse complement strand
TTTAGAATTCGCGAAGAAATGAGTTTAACTTTTTTGTAACATTTAGCTTTTTTAAAAATTTATGACTTTCCTAATGTATTTTGAACCGCAGAATATCGAACAAGGAATAATGAATGTCGAAGTAATGTATTCTGCCATTTTTAATATTTAAAAGATAGCTTGCCGGGGCATCTTGTCGGGGCGAAGCTGTGAAGCGAAGCCTGAAGCCGTAAGCGACGCCTGGAGCGCAGCGATTCAATACTTCGTCATTCGAAATTCCTTGTTCGATATTCGACCTGCCCGCCAATGCCTTTTTGTACGAATTGCTTTGGCCGCCCTATGCTATGATAATAAAGCGAATAAGCACCAACACCCATAAAGGGCTATGGCAGGCGGGTATTCAAATAGTTGTATCTCGTATTTGCAATATCTTTCAAATAACCAAAACATAACAGCTTGACATGATTGACAAGTTATTTTCGTTTACAGTGTCGCATAGCGGCATATTGTAGCTTTTTACGACGTCATTAAAAAGAAAACCCTTTTATCTTTTCGACCACATATCCCTGCTGATCCTCCGTAAGCTCAGGGTATATGGGAAGAGCCAGGGTATGCGAGGCTGCATGTTCGGAAACAGGGAAATCACCTTTTTTGCAATTCAGATAGGAAAAGCATTCCTGGAGATGCAAGGGAACAGGATAATAAACTTCTGTTCCTATTTCGGCTTCCTGGAGAAACAGGCGGAGGTCATCCCTTTTTTCCGGCACACTGATGACAAATTGATTATAAATATGGCGCTTTTGACTTTCAACCGGAAGCTTTATATTATCCAAACCTGCACTTGCGAACAACTCTCTGTATCTGTTTGCATTCTCCTGCCGTGCGGTAGTCCAGCCGTCAAGGTATTTCAGCTTTACTGAAACAATGGCTGCTTGCAAGGCGTCCAGCCTGAAATTGCCCCCGATGATTTTATGAAAATACTTAGGATAAGATCCGTGAACACGCAGGATTTTCAACTTTTCATAAAATTCATCTGAATTGGTCGTAACAATTCCACCATCGCCAAAAGCTCCGAGGTTTTTTGAAGGAAAAAAAGAAAAACATCCGAAATCACCTATAGAACCTGCGCGTTTCCCTTTATACTCTGCGCCAATGGCCTGTGCTGCATCCTCTATTACAACCAGACCGTGCTTTTCTGCAATTTCTAAGATGGGATCCATGTCAGCACATTGACCATACAGATGAACAGGCATTATGCCCTTGAGCTTTGAACGTTGGTCATCCGTCATGGCAGCAAGAGTATTTTCAATACCTTTGGTTGAAATATTATAGGTGTCCGGATCTATATCAACAAAAACAGGCACAGCACCTGTCCTGGCAATTGAACCTGCTGTTGCAAAAAAGGTATAGGGTGTTGTAATAACACTGTCTCCAGGACCGATATCTGCAGCCATAAGCGAAACTATCAGTGCATCTGTCCCGGATGAAACTCCGATCGCATATTTTGAAGAACAATATTGGGCTATCTCTTTTTCAAGTGCTTCAACCTTTGGCCCAAGAATAAAATACTGGCTTTCGTAAACTTCCTGGGTAACCTTTAAAACTTCTTCTCTTATCGAATTATACTGGGCTTTTAAATCAAGTAAAGGTACTTTCATAATAAATCTGGCTCCGTTTTGTTGATTAAAAAGATTTACCACGAAGTTGCACGGAGATCCACTGAACTTTGGTTTGTTAGTATCTGTGAAATTTCCGTGAAAATCCGTGGTAAAAAGCAAATTTAACTCGCCATCAATATTCCTTTCGCTTTTTTTCCTTAAGCTCTGTGACAATCGTTTTTACATCCTGGGTGTTCTCCATATCTGAAATAAATACTGAATCGGATGTATCAACAACGACCATGTTTTCAAGACAGTTCACTGCAATAAGCCTCTCACTTCCAATAATTAAACAGTTTCGAGTCTTTTTTGCAATGACATCCCCCTTAATAACATTGCCTTCATCATCCTTTGGGAAAAAGTCATAAAGAGATTTCCACGATCCGATATCGCTCCACCCGAAATCCGATGGTAAAACAGCTCCCCTGTCCGTCTTTTCCATTATTGCATAATCAATGGATATATTAGGCAGCTTTTCATAATCCGCCTTTGTCACAGTCTCTTTTACCGCAACCAAATCACTCATTCTTTTAAAAAGCTCCGGTTCAAAGACTTTAAATTCATTCATAATGACAGATGCCTTGAAAGCAAACATTCCGCTGTTCCAGAAGAAATTGCCTGCTTTGATATACTCTTTTGCTGTCTTTATATCCGGCTTTTCGACAAATCTTTTTAAGGTCAACGCTCCGTAGGATATATCTTTTCCTCCTTCAATATACCCGTAGCCTGTTTCAGGGTAACTCGGCATAATGCCGAATGTAACAATATATCCCTTGTCTGCAAGTAAAATTGCTGATTCAAGTTTCCTGTGAAAAACCTCAATCTCTCGTATAACATGATCAGCAGGAAAAACGCATAAAACCGCATCCTTTTCAACTTTAAGGATATTTAGCACTGCAAGTAATATTGCAGGAGCCGTATTCCGACCGCAGGGTTCACAGATAATTTTACCGGCAGGCGTAACACCTATCTCTTCCATCTGTCTTGCCGTTTCGTCAAAATGTTTATCTCCGCACACAATCCTCAGGTTCTCGGTGTCCAGGGCCGGAGCCAAACGCTTTATTGTACTCTGAAGAAGGGAATCTTCACCTGTAAACTTAATGAGCTGCTTTGGTGAAAGCTCTCTTGAGACAGGCCACAGTCTTGATCCAATCCCTCCTGCCATCAGTACGGGATAGACATTTGAAACTTTCTCATTGCGTTTTAGATTAACTGCGTCTGAACTTTCCATTTCTCCTATTTCCATTAAAACCATTATTGTTTGATGAAATCGAAATTGCACTGCAAACCGTATCAAGGGCATTATATCCCAGTAAACCTTTTACGTCTCTGGTCAATGATAATCCGGCCTTTAATTTCAAAGTATCAGGAAGTGCAATTGTTGTTTCAGTATTGTCCGGGCTTCTCAGATGAAGAAACGCCCTGGATGTTCCGGGATGCCTTTTTAGAACATCCTTAAGATCTGAAAGCAGCTTCCTGTCCGTCTGTGATAATTCCAGATTAAACTTAATGCTTGCAGTCCATGTATCCTCCGCCTTATCCACAGGTACAACCGTATCTGCAAGTATTTTAACCGACTGTTCATCCTTTTGTATTTTTCCCTCAATAATAACAGGATTGTCTTCAAAAAGCTGGTCGCTGATCAAAGAATAGACAGAAGAAAAAACAATGACTTCAACAAAGCCATGCATATCTTCTGTTGTAACAAAGGCCATCAGTTCTCCTCTTTTTGTTTTAATAATCTTTGTTCCTGCAATGATTCCTCCTATCCTGACCGCCCCGCCATCTTTAATCTCATTTATTGAAAGGGTGTTCGCATTGGTAAATTTGTCCAGGATTTCCTCATACCTGTTTAAAGGATGCCCGCTGATATAAAAGCCCAGCGATTCTTTTTCAAAGACAAGCCGCTTGCGCTCATCGAACTCTTCAATGGACGGCAAAATCGGCATGTTTATTATTGCCTGTTTATTTTCCCCCATATCAAACAGACTCATCTGGGGATCATTTCTTTCCTTTTGAACTCTTTGCCCGTAATCGAGTGCATCTTCAAAGGAAGCCAGCATTTGTGAACGCTTTGCACCGGTAGAATCGAATGCACCGCATTTTATAAGACTTTCTACAACCCTTTTATTGACTCTTTTCAAATCGACATATTCACAAAATTCAAACAGGGAAGAAAATTTATTATGGCTTCTCGCTTCAATAATCGCTTCAATTGCACTTTCCCCCACGTTTTTTACGGCAACCAGTCCAAACCTGATTTTTGAGCCTGCTACAACGAATTTCTTATCGCTTTCATTGATATCCGGAGGAAGTATCTCTATTCCATGGCTTCGGCATTCCGCAATATACTTTACAACGCCGTTTATTGAATGCATTTCACTTGTAAGGAGAGAAGCCATGAACTCCACGGAAAAGTGAGTTTTCAGATAAGCAGTCTGATATGCAATAAGTGCATAAGCAGCACTGTGGGACTTGTTAAATCCATACCCGCCAAATTTTTCGATCAGATCGAATAACATTTTTGCCTTGGCGGATGGGATACTGTTTTCCAGTGCGCCCCCCATAAACCGGGCCCTGTGTTTGGCCATGATCGACTGTATTTTCTTTCCCATGGCCTTTCTGAGATCATCGGCTTCGGCCATTTTATAATTTGCCAGGACTCCGGCAATCTTCATTACCTGCTCCTGATATACGATGACCCCGTATGTCTCTTTTAAAATCGGTTCAAGCTCGTCAACAAGGTACTCAACTTTTTCTCTGCCGTGTTTCCTTGCCACGTAGTCGTCAATCATCCCACTCTCCATGGGACCGGGCCGATACAGTGCAACAAGAGCGATGATATCATCAAAACATTCAGGCTTTAACCTGACAAGGAGATCTTTCATGCCCGAACTTTCGAGCTGGAAAACACCGGTTGTGTCTCCGGATGCCAGGAGACGGTAGGTATCCTGGTCGCTTAGATCGAGGTTTTCCAGATCCGGTGGCTCTTTTCCCTGCCGTGCGATAAGGGATAGTGTATCGGCAATTACAGTCAGGTTGCGAAGACCCAGAAAATCGAACTTGATAAGCCCGATCTTTTCAACGGCTTTCATGTCTAACTGGGTTACCACCTCACCCTTTTTACCTTTGTAAAGGGGCAGATATTCAACCAGTGGTTTGTCTGCAATCACAACCCCTGCAGCATGGGTTGATGCGTGTCGCGGCAGGCCTTCAAGAACACGGCAGATACTTATAAGATCAGCAATCTCGGGTTTTTCCTTCGCTATTTTAGCGAGTTTCGGTTCCTGTTTCAGTGCGTTATCAAGGCTTATGTTCACCACATCCGGAACCATTTTTGCAATTGCATCTACTTCCCTCAACGGGATATCAAGAGCACGCCCCACATCACGAATTACAGCCCGGGGTTTAAGCTTTCCATAAGTAATAATCTGGGCAACATAATCACCACCACCGTATCTCTCCACAACGTATTTAAAGATTTCCTCTCTGCCGTTTATACAAAAATCCACATCAATATCAGGCATGCTTTTTCGTGCCGGATTTAAAAAACGTTCGAAAATTAAACCATGCTCCAGGGGATCCAGACCGGTAATCCCAAGAGAATATGCGACAAGACTTCCCGCCGCAGATCCCCTGCCGGGTCCAACGGGAACATTATTTTCTTTGGCATAGTCTATAAAATCAGCCACAATCAGAAAATATCCTGAAAATCCCATTTTCTTTATGACTGAAATCTCGTACGCAAGACGTTCTTTATAAACCTTTTCATCAGCTTCGGGATTTTTTGACCTTATTTGCCGGATAACACGTTGGAATCCTTCTTGAACTTTTTCTTCAAAAACTTCAGCTTCAGTTCGATTCGCCTTTAAATCAAATTTTGGAAAGTGATATGTTTTAAAATCGAATTCGAGGTTGCACCTCTTTGCAATCTCCACGGTATTATCAAGAGCGCCCGGATAGTTTTTAAAAGAAGCGTACATCTCTTCTTTTGGTTTAAAATAGAGCTGATCCGTACTGAATTTCATCCTGTCCGAATCGTGGATTGTCTTTCCGGTCTGGATGCACAAAAGAACCTCGTGCGCACGAACGTCTTCTTTATCAAGATAATGGCAGTCGTTACTGGCAACAAGCCCGATAGAAAGCCTTTTACTCATTTCCAACAATTCGAGATTAACCTTTTCCTGGATATCAATGCCGTTGTTTTGAACCTCCAGAAAAAAATTTCCTTCTCCGAATATTTCAAGGTACCTGCGTGCTGCCTCATCGGCCTTATCAATACTGTCCTTCATGATCAGCACAGGTATCTCCCCATGAAGACATGCTGAAAGTCCGATCAGACCTTTGCTGAATTTTTTTAAAATCTCCCTGTCAATGCGGGGTTTGTAATAGAATCCTTCAAGCTGGGCAATAGATACCAGCTTGCATAGATTTTTATACCCTTCCTGATTTTCAGCCAGGAGTACAAGGTGGGAAAGCCCTTTGGCATCCTGGGGCGTTTTATCCTTAAGACTTCTTGGTGCAAGATAGCATTCGCATCCTATGATCGGTTTTATCTCAGCCTCATTAGCCTTTTCATAAAACTCGACAGCCCCGAACATAGTGCCATGATCTGTAATGGCAACCGAGCTCATATCAAACTCTTTTGCACGCTTTAAAAGGTCGTCAATCCTTATAGCCCCATCCAGAAGACTGTACTGGGTATGAACATGCAGATGAATAAAATCGGGTGTTTTATTTGTCATTTGTTTTTATTGTGAGCCCTTTGGAAAATGGTTGAGTAGTTGAATGGTTAAGTTGTTTAGTTGTCATTTGGCATTGGGTTTTTTGCCTTTGTGTCTTCCCCTGCCTCGGCGTCTTGCCAAGGCGTAGTTTGGAAAGCGTAGCCTGAAGCCGAAGACAAAGACGGGCCTGCCGCGGCGTAGCCTAAGGCGAAGACGGGTGTCTTTGTGCCTTTTCTTTTACTACTCAACCACTTAACCAATATACCCCTCAACGATATCTGTATACACAATTTTTATATAAATTTCCATTTAATAATTTCAAAGTCAAAATTTGTCAGAGGATACGGTTTCAAAACCATAACATCTTTCTGTGCTTTTTCCATAAAGCCCTTGACATTTTAAGCAATTTCAATTATTGAT
>JAUWOH010000426.1 GCA_030612225.1 Desulfobacteraceae bacterium | reverse complement strand
GTGGTAAACATTTCAGCAATCATAGAGCCTAAGCTAGTATTTTTCGCCCCTGGATTAAGGGATTTAAATTCCATCACAGCAATTTTAAATTTATCTTTTTCTGCTATGGTTACAGTGGAAGGTTTAGAAGTTTCCGGTATCGGCAGAGTTTGAATTTCTTTATTTATATTTTCTTCTGTTTTTTTTATATTAAACTGAAGGCTATAGATCTTTGAAACTGCATGATGCTCTGTGGCGAAACGTAGCTTATTTAAACCTGGTTTAAGATATTTTGTTTTTATATGGATAGTATAAATAGCAGGGAGGTTTTCCGGCAATCGATACACAGCCCAGACATTATCATTTATTCTAAGCGTGACTGAATATCCATATCTTCCTTTGAAAATCAGCGGTACCTTTACAAATTTTTTTAACACTTCGGCCGGGATATGAACATTTATTGTCAGCGGATTTCTCTGAGTTAAATTATAGTTGTTCAAGTTAAACGGCTTTGTGAAATCTTTCCATTCATAAGTATCAGCGAAACAATAATGTGTTGCAAAAAAAGAAAGGAATAAAACCAGTGACAAAAAAAAGATCACTTTTTTATTAAAAGGCATAAGGAAAGTCCTCCAAGCTTTAGTTAACAAATTGCAATTAATATATAAATATCAATGGCGGGGTTTATTGTCAACGTCAATTTTTTAACGCGAAATGAAAAAGGCGCGCTTTGATGTTTATTTTTTTTCAATATTGCTGTATGTATAGATATTAAGTGCTCTAATTCGATAACGTATTTTATATAGATTTCTTTCACCGCCCGGCTTGTCCCGCTAAGCGGGGCTTAACTCAAGACGCAGAGAACGCAGAGTTTAAAGTTTTTTCCTTTGCCGTTGACCCCGCTTATTGCGGGACAGGGACGCCGGCAAAGGAAAATCAATCAGCGTTTATATTGTTACAACTCTGCGGTGAAAATAAAACATTATATGTAATCGTGTTTAAGAATATATGTACTAAGTCTATATTTTAGAGGCAGTAAGAAAGGAGCTGAAAATGAACCCTGAAATGTTCAGAGAATATGATATTAGAGGAATTGCGGGAAAGGATATGACGGAAGATGATGTCTTATTAATAGGAAAGGGTGTGGGAACTTTTCTTGTGCAGCACGGCCGTTCAAAGCTCAATGTGGGTCGGGACTGCAGACTAACTTCAGATGCCTATTCCGAAAAAATCATTGAAGGACTAATGTCAACAGGGTGTGATGTAACCGATATCGGTGTGTGCCCGACGCCCGTTTTTTATTATTCAATCAAGCACCTGGACAGGGAAGGCGGAGTTATGATTACAGCCAGCCATAATCCGGGGGAATATAACGGATTTAAGCTTTGTATTGATTTAGACTCTATTCATGGAAAAGACATTCAGAAAATTCTCGGCATCATTAATGATAAGTCATTTGCCGAAGGAAAAGGGTCTCGAAATGAAACGGATTTAATACCATCGTATATTGATTTTGTAGAAAACAACATAAAACTTTCCAAACCGCTGAAGGTCGGAGTGGATGCAGGCAATGGAACTGCCGGTGTTGTAGCCCTGCCGATTATAAAGAGTCTTGGATGTGAAGTCCATGATATTTACTGCGATATGGACGGCACTTTTCCGAATCACGAGGCAGACCCTACCGTGATGAAGAATATGCAGGACCTGATTGCCCTGGTAAAAGAAAACCAGTTGGATCTTGGTATTGGATATGATGGCGATGGCGACCGTATAGGCATTGTCGACGAAAATGGAAAAATTATTTACGGTGACAGACTATTGATAATATTTTCCAGGGAGATTTTATCCAGAAAACCGGGAGCGACCTTCATATCTGAAGTAAAATGTTCAAAGACAATGTATGATGATATGGAAAAAAATGGTGGCCGGGCAATCATGTGGAAGACCGGTCATTCTTTGATAAAGAAAAAGATGAAAGAAGAAAAGGCCGAGCTTGCAGGTGAAATGAGCGGGCATATGTTTTTTGCAGACCGCTATTTTGGCTATGATGATGCGACCTACGCATCTTGCAGGCTTCTTGAAATACTATCAAATACTGATAAAAAATTATCCGAGCTCTTAGCCGACGTTCCAAAGACCTTTTCTACACCTGAAATACGCGTTGAATGTCCGGATAATATAAAATTTAAAGTTGTTGAAAAAGTCACCGAATATTTTAAGCAGCGTTATAATGTTATTGATATTGACGGTGTGCGTGTTCTGTTTGACGATGGATGGGGTCTTGTGCGGGCATCCAACACCCAACCGGCCCTTGTGCTCCGTTTTGAAGCTATGTCGGAAGACAGGCTGGATGAGATAAGGAATCTGGTGGAAACCACACTTACCGATATACGCAATTCAGTCGGGTAATCTAATCCTAATCTAATCTGGCTTGACCTTTTGTAATAAAACAAGTACTGATGGCGTCGTAGAAAGTTCCATCTACTGCGTTGCAGCGGTTTTTCAGAAACTCGGCATACTACATGTATTGCCTCGTCTCTGAAAAACCACTGCGCCTTGCACCCCAAGGGCACTTCCTGCGGGGCGTATATGAAACTTTCTACTTAGCACCCCAAGGGCATTTCCTGCGGGCACCATCGGTGATACTTTTTACGAGTCCATCAAGTACTGGAGAACTCACAAAAAGCTGAACTATTCAGGTTTTATGATTTTTCTTAAAAACTTTTATTTTCAGTCTAACCGAGAGAGGAGTTATATAAATGTTCGGTATTGGTATGCCGGAAATGATTTTGATTCTCGCCATTGCGCTTATCGTTATTGGTCCAAAAAAACTTCCTGATCTTGCAAAGTCCCTTGGTCGTGCCATGCGCGAATTTAAAAGGGCTACCAGTGAGTTCAAGGAATCAATTGAAATCGATGATGAATTAAAAGAATTAAAGGACGTTAAAAAGTCATTTGATGATTTGTCGGATGAAGTCAGGGAAAGCATAGATGTAACCAAAGGGCTTGGCGATCTAACCGATAACAAAAAGGAGACGAACTATATCGAAACTGAAATAGAGGACGATCAGGAAAACACGAATTCAGCTCTT
>JAUWOH010000091.1 GCA_030612225.1 Desulfobacteraceae bacterium | reverse complement strand
ATAAAGGATGGGAAGAAAGGATGAGTAATATATGGGTGAGTCTTCCACCAAAATAATAACCCTGACCTTTGCTCTTTTGGTATCATAGGTCACGTTCATTTTATCTTCGGCATTCTTGATCAGGGCGAGAAGAAGATCGCTGTTTCCGTACCACACATATAGTTTGTCTATGGAGCTTAAACCCGGGTGCTTAGAGTCGAGGAGAAGTCTGTTAGTGTAGTGTGTAAGGAGAAATATCGGAAGCTCGGGGCACATCTTTTTTATTTTTCTACCAAGATTAAAGGCGTCCATGTCATCTAAGCGGGGCATTGTGATGACAAGATCAAATTCTTTGTTGGATAAAGCATTAAGTGCTTCCTGGGCAGTGGATACCCAGGTGAGTTTGGGCGGGCGGGAAAGATTCAATCCGCGATATTCATGGATGATTCTTTCAGCAAGCCGTCCTTCCTCCTCCATGATAAAGGCGTCATAAGGACTGGAAACCAGAAGGATTTCAGTGACTTTTTTCGCCATGAGTTCATGGAAAACCTTAAAGGAAAGATCAAAGTCGTCCAAGCCGTTGTTTGGCAAGTTTGTATTTGGTGTTGTCATGTGGTTCATAGTCGAATTCATAAGATTTTAAGTTTTATGTTGTTGAAAGCAATAACTTCCAAAACAGCGAGATATCAGGCGTCAGACTCAAATGGCTTCGGCCTTGGTTTTTCTATAAGATAGCCGGAAACATAACGGTGGAGAACGCTAGACATAAGAGTTTGATATGGAATTCCATTTTCTACAGCAAGAGCTTGGATTTCCTCCAGGACTTTAGAAGATATTCTGATATTAACTCTTTTATCTTTTTTCAGAGTTTTGCGTGCATATTGCTGGTGTTTCATTATCTTTGCTTTAACATTTTGCACTGACTTCCACTCACCTCGCTCAAAAGATTCGAGAATCTCTTGTTCGTCTTTATCGAGTTTAATTTTACTCATTCTTGCCTCCTAAATAATCGCGAGTGGCTTTACGACTCGGAATTATTGTTTTTAAAAACTTACCATTTTCATTTTCGACAAATGGAACAAGATAGACATAGTCATTAATTTTAACGATAAGTATCTGTTGGTTCGGATATTTCGACTGGTTGGGATGAGTTGCAATATCAAGTAAATCACCTCGTTCAACATGCATGGTTATTTGCTCAAAACTGATACCACATTCTGTTTTAAGCCTTTCGTTTTTTTCCTTGTTCCATTTATAATACTCCATAAATTGAATTTATTACAATGTGTGCCTAATGTCAATATTTTTAGGTTTTGAAGCCAAACGCTCGCAATTATCAGTGGGCTAGGTAAACGGGCCTTTCTAAAAGGCGAATAAACACTAAACTTGATAAAAACTTTAAACCGATTTCTGAATTACGGTTCTGAATACCGGCTTTTGCCGAAATGACACCACCCATACCTTATAGAAGATCCCGCTTCTGTGAAGAGAGATGGGAGAGTGTTGGGCTGAGGGTAAATAATGGGAGGGGAAATCAGACTTTTCACAAGAGGATCAATATTTATTGCCTGTTTGTGTCAAGAATTTTCAAGCATTTAATAATAGAGCATGCAAGGAGGACAGTTCTTTGAAGAAGACTTTCTTTAATCATATATTCGTCATCACTATGGTCTTTTCCTCCAATTGGACCCAGACCATCTATTACGGGTATATTCTGGTGAGCAATGAAATTAGCGTCTGATACGCCTGGCCTGAATTCTTCCTTAAGAGGCAGGTTAAGGCTTTTTGCCACATCTTTAACATTAGCGAAAAGTTCTCTGTTGGCAGTGCACTGATTCATCGGGAGACGGCTGGTTAATATTTCTACTGTGCAGCTAGTATTTGGTGTTTGTTGTTTTTTTATTACATCTTTTATTTTTTCTTCCAGATATTTTTTATCCTCAGCAGATGAAAACCTGAAGTCAATGAAGGCTGTTGAGTTTTCAGGCACTGTATTGGAGCCGATTCCTCCTTTAATTTTGCCTACATTTACAGTAATTCCTCTTTTATGATCATTTAAGGATTCAAATGCTATTGTTTTATGGGCAAGCTCCAAGATTGCACTTGCTTTGTCTTTACCGGCAAAAGCAGCATGGCCGGCCTTGCCCTTGATATCAAGTTTTGCTGAAATGTTTCCTTTTCGCCCGGTAACGACTTCTCCTGCCCGACCGCCGGCCTCCAGAACAAAGGCAAAAGCGCTGTTTATTGCCTCATTTTCGATGAGTTTTCTGGAACTTATTGAACCTATCTCTTCATCTGAATTAAAAAAGAAAGTTATGGGTATTTTTTCTAAAAGACCGGCAAACTCAAGAGCTTTGAGGGCAAAAATTCCGGCTACCAGCCCTCCTTTCATATCTATAACACCAGGGCCGTAACTGTTATTTTTGTCTTCTTTGTACCAGTTGAAGGTGGTGTCTTCAGGAAAGACAGTATCCATATGGCCCACTAAAAGTACCTGCGTACGGGGAGGGGATTTGTGAAAAGATCTGACAACCAGATGGTTTCCGAATGTTTTTTGCTCAACAATTTGGCAAAAAACCTTATTATTTTTAAATGCAGATTGTATAAGAGCAACGACACGGTCAATCCCTTTCTTATTATAGCTGCTGCTTTGAATCAGCACCATTTCTCGAAGGAGCCTAAACATTTCCGGCTCCTGTGTTTTTAGAAAATCTGTAATACTCTCATAAATGGTCATGATAAGTCTTTGGCAAAGGAGAAGTTTTAATCAGGGCTTACATCCGGCTATCACATGATCCCGCAAAGGCTTGGCTTCCCAGCGAGCCCATCTTTATTTCTCTGGATGATGTCTATTTACGAGATCGAGCCACTCGTGTCAAATCGTTTAATAAAAAACCGGATGTTCCAAACCACCCTGTCTGTGTTACACTAAACACAATAACAAAGCCTATACCTCAGAATGTAAGTGAGCCTATAGAAAAATCCATCAGGTTTTTTAAACGGAACCAACTATCTATAGGCAGTCGCAGATTCAGATGTGTTGTTCGGGAGACTTGATGAAAATGGAGACTTTAAAATTGATGAACTCGAAAAAAACCGACTTAGACGGTCTCATAAAAAGTTCAAATTGCACCGCTAAAAAGCAGCAGGACAAGAAAGGCGTGTCCTGCTAAAGCGGGATAATCATAAGGCGCACTAATAGTAAGTTGAATGATTATGAAATACAGAACAGCGTTCCGCTGAACTGAAACGGGAGAATTTTTACGAGGCCATCAAATATGGTTAGCTCTTTAAATTAAAAAACCTCCTTTAATCCTTGAAAAGAGTGTTGACAATTATTCATATTTAGTCTAGTCTGGCTAGGCACTTATGTCAGGGAGGAATTATGGAAGTAGTTTGGAAATTACAAGATGCCAAAGCACAATTCAGTAGGGTTGTAGAAAATGCGTTGAAGGTAGGTCCTCAGTATGTGACACGTCGAGGAGCAAAGACAGTTGTGGTACTTTCAGTTAAGGATTATGAGGATTTAATCTCTAATAAACCAAGTTTTAAAGAATTTTTATTAAACTGTCCCAAAATGGACGAAGATTTTGAAATCGAAAGACGACAAGATTACCCAAGGAGTATCGAACTGTGAATTATTTACTGGACACATGTGTAATATCAGAAATTGTGAAACCTGCTCCCAGTTCAAGGGTAATTATGTGGATAAATAGTATCCCGTCAGAACGATTATTTTTATCTTCCCTTACCATCGGTGAAATCCGAAAAGGATTGACCAAACTACCTGAATCGAAGAAGAAAGAAAGATTGACAGATTGGCTCAATACCCTATTGGAAAATTACCAGGATCGTATTCATTCCATTGATATTACTGTTGCCGAGAATTGGGGCGTAATGCAAGGGAAAGCTGAAAAAGAAGGAATGCCCATGTCTTCAATAGACAGCCTTATTGCTGCTACATCCTATACACATAATCTCATCTTAGTGACAAGGAATGAAGAGGACTTTCAAGCAAGTAAATTGTCCATTATCAATCCCTGGAATTATTAGGAAAATGATTGAGCCTAAAACCGTGGCACTTTGGGAAGATTTGGACTTTGCGAAAATTTATCTTTTTTTAGGGGAACTTACCGACTAACCGGAACGTCTTTAAAAAACAAAATAGCTTGCAATAGGAGAATGGAAATCCAGGTTGGTCAGTTAATTAAAGATGTCCCGGCACTCCGCCGGACTTTGAGCGAGGGAAGGCGATTCCGCTCGTAGCGGGATTAACCGAAAAAACCCCGCTGCAAGCGGAAGGCAAAAGGAAGCGACTATAGCTCTATTCCTTAATCAGCAGCCTATATTCTGCTCTGTGGCCTTCGGAGGCATTAAGAACAATTCTCATATCTTTGCAAAGTGGCAACTTAAAGGTAAAGCTGCCGCTTTTATCGGTTTTACCGGATAGGATCAACTTCCCATTACCGTCAAAAACCTTAATTGGGGCATTCATAGCCTTCTTTCCGTTTGAAAAGAAACTTTCCGTATATACTTCATCCCCTTCAACCCAGGCAAAAACATGCACCTTGTGCGACCATGCCGATGTTGCACATAACAGGCAGATAAGTAAAGCAGTTCCGATAAAAAACGGAATTTTACTTTTATGTTGTTTGATCTTTATTGTTTTCAACTATAAACCCCAGATAACGGCATATGGATCGATGCCTTCACCGGCCAGTTTCTTAGTCAAAGCTGCCTGCCCGAAGAAGTTCTTAATTTCTTTTATATATTTTAATTTTTTTGACATATCCATAGAATCCAATTCCTGAGACAGCCTTGCTCTTGAAATGAAAAAAACAGGATTGGATTTTCCTCCAGGCGGAGCAAAATCCCGGTAATCAATGCCGGTATCAGCAAACATACTTTTCCAATCGATACATATCACAACCCCTTCACAAGAATTACTCTTCTTATTTACACGCATGGCAATAACAACCAGGGGCGATATAGGAGCATTGTCAAACCACAACTTTCCGGAATATTTCATAACTTTTTGTTTGGACATAGCCTTAGCATATGTTGATCTTTTCCCTACCGTGGCATCAAACATAACCTGGAGAGCATCGGCAGCACAAATAGGGGGCGCTGCTATGAAACAATATTTTTCTCCTTTACGCAGGGGGTGATTTTTTTTCAAATATTCCCCAGCTATGCTGCCGGAGTTAAGGCCTGGACAAATATGGTTATGGAATTCAGCTAATTTCAGCATGGGCCATGAGTTGCCGGCAGACCAGCAATTAGAAATCGTAACAAGAGAAAATAAGGTTTTACCGCCGACTATTCCTGAAGCTGCTTTCTTCCAGGCTTTAGGTCGCATGATTTTATCAGCGGAAAGATCAAGATTCTGCTGTTTAAAACCGTTTTTGCGCCATTTAAAAAAAATCAGTTTTGCATTATCTTTCCTGTACAGCGCACACCACAATGGCTCGGAAAACGGAGTATGAACCGTCAAAAGGCTTCGTGTACCCATTGTGCAAGCGGTTACATTAGATATAATATCAAGAAAAGCTTCGGTAGTTGTGTCGTTAATTGTTCCGTATCCGGCATTTGTCAACACCAGAAGCTTTTCATCTCCCTTTTCAAGACCAATTTCATTACGGGCCTTGAAAATAGCATTCATGGCCTGAACCATTTCCTTGCTGTACTTTATCTCCCTGTATTCTTCAAACTCACAGGCCAGCACGCAAAGCTCTGTTGTAATGAAAACAATCCATGTCAAAAGCAAAATGATAGTCAATTTTTTCTTCATCTATAGCCCTCCATTACCTAAAAATAAAAAAGCCACGAAAGGATTATTTTTCTTCATTGAAAAATCGCCTTCGTGGCTATAGTTACGAAAATATTGAACTGTAAAAACTTCAGGCTTCGTGCCTGATTATTTCAAACTTATAATAGCCTATAATAGTTGTCAAGTATTAACAACGGCCTAAATCCACCGCCTGTTAATTATTGAAAACAATTCTGAAGAATCAGCTCGTCTTCGATCTTCTTCACCCGTTTACAGGGATAGTCAGCGACGCGGGTTTGAATTTAGCAGGACTTTTGATTCTCCTAAGATTTGCATGCACCATTTTAAACTTGATATTACTTCTTGCCTGCCGGGCGTGCTTGCAGCAGGCAAGAAGCACATATTTCCTATCAGCTAATCCCTGTAAGCTATGAGCTAATCCAAACATGTTATTGCTGTGCATATGATGAAACTTCAAAGTCAGGGTAGGAATTACCACCATGTTCCGTGAAATCGAGCCCTTCTACTTCTTCTTCAGGTGAAACCCTCAGGACTATTGTCTTATCAATCAGCTTGAACATGATAAATGATGCTCCAAAAGTCCAGATAAAGCATGCACCTATACCGAGAAGCTGAACTCCTATGATCTTGGCAGAAGTTCCGCCCATGTTGAAAATACCTGCTGCCAGGGTACCCCATGCACCGTTGACACCGTGCACTGATATGGCACCTACCGGATCATCAATCTTAATGCGGTCAAAGAAGATAACTGAAAAGACAACTATGATTCCGGCAATGGCTCCAATTATAACAGCGCTCAATGGAGAAACCGTTGCACAAGGAGCGGTAATGGCCACCAGACCGGCCAGGCCTCCGTTAAGACTCATGCCTATTTCCGGTTTTCCGAACTTGATCCATGAGGTAAACATTGCCAGAACAGCGCCGGCTGCTGCAGCAAGGTTGGTGTTGACAAATATTAAGGCGATATCCTTATTAGCTGCTGTGGTAGATCCCGGGTTGAACCCGAACCATCCCAGCCACAGGATAAATACACCAAGGGCCGCCAAAGGCATGTTGTGGCCAAGAATCGGTTTTATCCCCTCGCCTTTTATGTACTTGCCAAGGCGCGGACCAAGCACTATGGCACCTGCCAGGCCAGCCCACCCACCAACGGAGTGAACCACGGTAGAGCCGGCAAAATCAATAAAGCCCAGCTTTTCGAGCCAGCCTTCTCCATTAAAAAGGCCTCCCCATGCCCAGCTTCCAAAAACAGGGTAAATTAAAGCACTTATCAAAATGCTGTACAGAAGATATCCGGTAAATTTAGTTCTTTCAGCCATCGCACCTGATACGATTGTAGCGGCAGTTGCACAAAAGACAACCTGAAACATCCAAAAGGCCAGAACCCAAGGATCACCACCGGGCGTAAAATCACTTAAGAAAAATCCTGAAGTGCCGAACCACCCTGTCTGTGTAACACCAAACATAATACCAAAGCCTATGGCCCAGAATGCAAGTGATCCTATGGAAAAATCCATCAGATTTTTCATCATGATGTTAATTGAATTCTTTGCTCGTGTAAAACCGCATTCCACCAAGGCAAATCCTGCCTGCATAAAAAATACAAGAGCTGCTGCAATCAGTGTCCACATATAATCTGCATGGAATTGTACCAGGTCAATAGCGTTTTTGTTTGAAAAAACCGTTGGAGGCTCATCTCCGGCCCAAACACTGGAAAGGCCTATAGTTGTGAGTAATAATGTCAAAGCTATTCTTTTCTTCATCTTTTATTTCCTCCTTTTAAAAATTTAGATGGCCTCTTTGCCTGTTTCTCCGGTTCTGAGTCGAATAGCCTCCTCCACCGGTAATACGAAAATCTTGCCGTCGCCTATTTTTCCTGTGCTAGCCTTTTCGGAAATTGTGGAAACGACCTGATCAGTCATGGAAGCTTCTATAACAAGTTCGATTTTTACTTTGGGTACAAAATCTACCTGGTATTCAGCTCCGCGGTATGTTTCCTTGTGGCCACGTTGGCGGCCGAACCCTTTAACTTCGCTTAAAGTCATTCCTTTTACACCCAAACGGCTCAAGGCGTCCTTAACATCGTCGAGCTTAAACGGTTTAATAATTGCTTCAATTTTCTTCATTTACGAGCTCCTTTTTTTGTATGTTGCTACCAAATTAATCCAATAAATTTGCTTTGATTAGCCTTAATGAACGTTCAGTTAAGCGTACAGCAAGGTGCGTGCCAAACAGTTAGATAAACTGTCAAAGCGGTCTAAGTACTATTAAACATAGATTAAATTTGATTTAATTAATTACAGGAAGGAAAATACTGTGATATTGTAAAATACAATTATGTAATATAAAAGTATAAAATATACATAAATGTATTTAATTATCAGCAAAATAACAATTTTGATGAACTCGTAAAAAGTCCTATTTAGGCGGTTTCGTAAAAAGTCTTTGGATAAGAGCCGGATGGCTAAGTAAAAAGGCTCATATACCCCCGCTAAAAATCAGCGGGATAAAAAGGCGTAGCGGTTTTTCAGGGATGAGACTATACGATATAGTATGTCGAGTTCCTGAAAAATCGCTACAACGCAGTAGATGAGCCTTTTTACTTAGCCATCAAAGTTAACTTGACTTTTCAAATATAATATGGCATATTGTATGCCATATAACCAAGGAGGTTTGCAATGGGAACAACAAAAACAGCATCCGCAAGAGCGCTGATAGATCCAATAATTAAAAAACAGGCAGAAGAAATCCTCGGTGGATTAGGACTATCTGTATCAAAATCGTTTGAACTGTTTTATCGGCAAGTTATTGCCAGCAGAGGCCTGCCATTTGAACTGCATGTTCCAAATGAAAAAACTATGAGGGCAATTGAAAATTCAAGGCAGGGAAAAGGTAAAACCTTTTCTTCGTCTGATGAATTGTTTGAGGATCTTGGGATTTAGCGAATGCGATCAATAAGACGCGATACTCAATTTAAAAGAGACGTCAAGCGTATCAAAAAGCGCAATAAAGATTTTGAGAAGTTAAAAGAAGTAATCGTGCTGTTAGTAGCTGGAGAAAAATTACCTGCAAAATGTAAAGACCACAGATTAAAAGGCATATTAAAGGATTGCAGAGAATGTCATATAGAGCCTGACTGGCTTTTGATTTATAGAATCGAAGGAAGCGAACTTTGTCTTGTTCGAAACGGCAGCAATTCAGACCAGTTCGGTTAAAAATAAATAAAAATTCACAATAAGGAGATAAGCACATGCAAACCGAAAACATAAAACAGGAAGCTCACCGTCTTTTAGAAAAATTGCCTGACAAAGCTACCTGGGATGATTTGATGTACCAAATCTATGTACGTCAGACAATTGAAGCAGGGATTAAAAACAGCGATGAAGGCAGAACTGTTGATGTGAAGGAAGTACGCAAAAGATTTGGGCTGACCGAATGAAAGCACACTGGACTATAAACGCTATCAGCCATCTTGCCAACATTTACGAATACATTGGCCTTAATTCTCCCACCTACGCCAAACGGACGGTGGACAAAATTACCCGACGTTCCGAATAAATCGCCTGTCAGCCCTATTCAGGGCGTAAGGTGCCGGAATATGATACCGAAGATATCCGGGAACTGATAGAAAAACCATACCGGATTATTTACCGCATAAAGCCGGATCGAATCGATGTGGTGGCGGTCATTCATGGTGCACAGTTGATGCCGGATGATATTTAAAAATATTAAGGAGTAAAGGCAGAGAAAACGTAAGTGTTTATGCCATCTATATCAAGCCGTTTGCATTCACTTGAACCCTTGCTGGCCGTGCGTAGCCGAAGGCGAAGCCTGGACCCCTTGAATCCTGGAATCCTCTTCTCCAACCAAATTGGAGAAGAACCCCTTTTTTAAAAAATAAATTAGTGTTCGTCATTAACCCGGATAACTAATTTACCGAAGTTCTGACCGTCTAACATGCCGATAAAGGCTTTAGGTGCATTCTCTAACCCATCAACCAAGTGCTCACGGTATTTTATCTGCCCTGTGCTTAACCATTGAGACATATCTTTTGCAAATTCGTCGTAGCGGTGGCCATAATCATCAAAAATAATGAATCCCTGAACCTTTATTCGTTTAACTAAAAGTGTGCCCATAAGAAGAGACAGACGGTCCGGCCCGTCAGGAAGCTTTGT
>JAUWOH010000205.1 GCA_030612225.1 Desulfobacteraceae bacterium | reverse complement strand
AAACTGTGATAAGCGCCTTTAATGAAACTGCTGCCAAAGAATTTGTCGAACATTATCCCGACATTCCCGAAGAATTGGCACTTCGGATTTACACTTCTCACCTGATTGGCAGAAATCCTGATTTAGTACTTCACGGTGGTGGCAACACTTCGGTCAAATTAACCCAAAAAAATGTTTTTGAAGAAAATCAGAAAATCCTTTACGTCAAGGGGAGTGGTGTTGATCTGGCATCCATTGAACCGGAAGGGTTTTCCCGGTTGGACCTCTCTTTTCTTCGAAAGCTCCGAAATCTGAATAGCCTCTCAGACGAAGAGATGGAAAACCAGCTGGAAATTCGAAAGGTTGAATCGTCGTCGCCAACCCCCTCTGTTGAAGCGCTTCTTCACGCTTTTCTCCCACATAAATATATTGACCACACTCACGCCGATAGCGTGCTTATTTTAACCAACTTAAAGCATGGAAGATCCCTGATAAAAAAAGCTCTTGGGTCAAAAGTTGCTGTTCTTCCTTATACCATGTCCGGTCTTCCTCTGGCAAAAGAAGTTGTTTCCCAATATGAAAAAGATACTGATATAGAGGCAATTGTCATTTTAAATCACGGGATTTTCACTTTTGGCGAGGGTGCCCGGACGTCCTATGAAAGAATGATCGATTATGTCAACAAAGCGGAATTGTTTATTAAAAAGGAACTAAGGGGCAAAATTTTGATGACCCCCCGCACTGATATTACATTTTTTGAAAATACGGAAGCCGCAACTGCCCGAGTCGCTCAAACGGTGCGCGGTGTGTGCGCCCATAAAGCCTCTAACGAAAGCCTGCGTCGATTTTACGTTGAAATCAGAAATGAACCTGATTTGCTAAAAATTTCTCTTTCCAGGGAAGCCCAGACCTTTTGCGCTTCAGGCGTTCTTACCCCTGATCATGCAATTCGTACTAAAAACAAGATGGTATATATTGAGTCTGTTCCGGATAATGACAATGATCTTAAAGATATAATAAAGCGAAACGTGGAAAGCTTCAAACAGGATTATCACCACTATTTTCATAAGCAGCAAAAAGACAAAGGCCTTGATCGAAAAGAGCTTGACCCTTATCCGCGTGTTTTCCTTATTGCAGGATTGGGATTGATTAGCCTCGGGTTTACCCGCAAAGATGCCCGAATAGCAGCTGATATCGCTGAGCATACAGTCCGTGCTAAACTCAATGCCGGCGTACTTGGTGAGTATACCCCCATTTCTGATTCTCATATTTTTGACATGGAATACTGGAACCTGCAGCAGAAGAAATTACGCTTATCCTCTTTCTCCCCCCTGCTCCAGGGACAGGTTGCTGTGATTACGGGTGGAGGTGGTGCAATTGGGTTCGGTATTGCTGATCGTTTGCTGGCCACCGGTGCCGTCGTGGTACTATCCGATATTGACGAACCCCGTTTGCAGAAAGCTCGATCAATCCTGGTTGAGAAATACAGCGAAAGCCAGGTGGAGATTATCGTTTTCGACGTTACGAATCATTCTTCCGTGGAAAAGGCCTTTGAAAAAATCAGCCTCAGACTCGGAGGAATCGATATTGTTATACCCAACGCAGGCACAGCTCATGTAGCGACAATTGAAGATCTTGACCAGGATAAATTCGATCAGGTTATTGCCGTCAATCTAAAGGGAACTTTCAACACCATAAAAGCTTCTATCCCTGTTTTTAAAAGACAGGGAACAGGGGGAAATATCGTTGTGATCAGCTCAAAAAATGTTTTTGATCCGGGCGCTGCTTTCGGTGCTTACAGCGCTTCAAAAGCCGGCGCCCATCAAATCTCAAAAATTGCAGCGCTGGAACTTGCAGAACTTGGGGTCCGGGTCAATATGATCAATCCTGACGCTGTATTTGGAGATGAAGAAATATCTTCCAAACTTTGGGATCTTATAGGGCCGGACAGAATGAAGTGTCGAGGGCTTGACTGCCAGGGGTTAAAAGAGTACTATCGCAACAGAAATCTGCTGAAGGCGAGTGTACTGGCCGAGCATGTCGGCAATGCAGTTGTTTTTTTTGCCACGAACCAAACCCCAACTACCGGCGCATCACTCCCCGTGGACGGAGGAATTCCTGCAGCCTTTCCACGGTGAACACTGTTCGCAAAAAGCTATAATATTCCGCTTCGTTGTACTGTAACTAATATTAACATACCAATTATATCAAGCGGTTATAATTTAGATTTTTTAAAAATATTGCAAATACGAGATACAACCATTTGAATACCCGCCTGCCATAGCCCTTTATGGGTGTTGGTACTTATTCATTCTATTATCATAGCATAGGGCGCTCAAAGTAATTCATACAAAATGCATTGGCGGGCAGGTCGAATATCGAACAAGGAATTTCGAATGACGAAGTGTTAAATCGCTACGCTCCAGGCGTCGCCTACGGCTATGCCCCGGCAAGCTATCTTTTAAATATTAAAATTGAAATAATACCTTACTTCGACATTCATTATTCCTTGTTCGACCTGTCTGCGTGCAACGCACAGGCAGATATTCTGCGGTTCAAAACAAACTCAGAAAACTTAACTCCTAAAACCTGATGAATTTGACTTCTTGCGAAACTATCAAATAGTGAAATTATGAAAAATTCGTCTGTTTTCACAATATTGTTTTCCTTTCTATTTGTCTGCTTTGCCTCGTATGGATTCTGTAAAAAAAGCAACGAAGCAATAGAATATACACAAAACGGTCATATTAACTGGACAACAGGAATTATTCAGGCAAAAGGTGTCGGAACTCCTTTAAAAAAGAGTTCCGGCAATGCATCTGTTTCAAACATGAAAATCCTGTCGGATTCAAAGAATAACGCCAGACACAACATGCTGAAAATTATACAAAATGTCAGAATCGATTCAATAAAAAAGGCAAGAAATTATGCAACGATAAATGATTCAGTCGCAAAACAACTCGAAGAGATAATTTATAAAGCCCGTGAAAATGAGACAATGAGAAAATATATGTCGGATGGAACCGTTGAGGTTTATTTGCAACTGAGTTTATATGGAGGTTTTGCCCAGCTTTTTCTTCCTGAGGAAATAAAGCAGATAGAATCAATTAAACAGATTGCCGTCGGGGGGAACAATTCTTCCTCGCAACCATCCAAGACTTCCGATTTAAAAAATTACACAGGTCTGGTGGTTGATACTACGGGCATAGCAGTAAATCCCGCCATGGCGCTCAGGCTGCTGGATGAAGATGGCAAGGAGGTTTATGGCTCAGCATTTGCCAGCCGGGAATTTGCCGTACAAAAAGGTATGAGTGGTTATCTAAAAGATCTTAATGCCGCAAAGAAAAATTCCAGGGTGGGCAATCATCCATTGTCAGTCAAGGGATTAAGAACCACAGGCCCTGGAAATTCCGATATTATAATCAGTAACGCAGATGCTTCCATCCTTAGAAGTTCGTCCGAGCATCTTGCATTTCTTAAAAAGTGCAAGGTAATAATCGTCTTGGATTAACCCGACAACGTAGCTTACCAGCTTTAGTTGGCAGCAGTTTCTTTTTTGTGTCATGCGGCATTGTTGCGGGTTACGGGTTGCGCGTTTCGTGTTATTAATCCGAACATTCATCTGTATTTTAAACCCGCAACTCGTAACCCGGAACACTCACAAAAGCAGCCAACAAACAAGTTTAAAAGACGCATTATGGTTAACGATAAATGTCGTTGTAAGATTAGTACCTGTAATGATCCGGCTTAAAAGGCCCATTTACAGGCACCCCTAGATAATCTGCCTGAAACTGATTCAGCTTTGTAAGCTTTACTCCAAGCTTGCCAAGATGCAGCCTGGCCACTTCCTCATCCAGTTCTTTGGGAAGCGTGTAAACTTTTAGTTCATGCTTCTTTGCTGCGAGCTGCATTTGTGCCAGGCATTGATTGGTGAAACTGTTACTCATAACAAAACTGGGGTGCCCTGTTGCACAGCCCAGGTTTACCAGCCTGCCTTCCGCCAGAATGATCAGAGAGCGGCCTGATTTAAGTCTCCACCTGTCTACCTGGGGTTTAATCGTCTCTATTGTACATTCCGAATTGTCGGTCAGATACGCCATCTCAATTTCATTGTCAAAATGACCGATATTGCAAATGATCGCTTCGTTTTTCATTTTTTCCATGTGTTTACCGTTTATCACATGGTAACATCCTGTTGCGGTAACAAAAATATCCCCTATGGGAGCCGCATCTTCCATGGTTATTACTTCAAAACCCTCCATAGATGCCTGAAGAGCACATATTGGATCAATTTCCGTAATTAAAACCCGTGCGCCGAATCCCCGCATTGATTGGGCACACCCTTTTCCGACATCACCGTAACCGCATATCACTACTACCTTACCGGCAATCATAATATCCGTAGCACGTTTAAGCCCGTCAGCAAGTGATTCCCGGCATCCATAAAGATTATCGAACTTTGATTTTGTTACCGAGTCATTCACGTTGATGGCAGGAAAGAGAAGTTCCCCGCTCTTTGCCAGGTGGTAAAGCCTGTGAACGCCGGTGGTGGTCTCCTCTGAAACACCGCGAATTTTTGATGCAATATTAGTCCAGAATTTTGGATCGCGTTCGTAACTTACTTTAAGGCGCTTTATAAGACATTTCATGTCAACGCTGTCGTATTCCTTATCGAGCAATGCCGGATCTTTTTCAACAGCCGCTCCCTGGTGAACATAGAGAGTAGCATCACCACCGTCATCTACAATAAGATCCGGGCCGGTGCCGTCTGGCCAAGTCAAAGCCTGTTCCGTACACCACCAGAATTCCTCAAGGGTTTCTCCTTTCCAGGCATAAACAGCGGCCAGACCTGCTTTTGCAACTGCAGCGGCAGCGTGGTCCTGTGTTGAAAAGATATTACACGTGGCCCAGCGAATATCTGCACCAAGCTCTTTTAGTGTTTTGATAAGCATTGCAGTCTGGATGGTCATGTGAAGACTTCCCATAACCTTCATTCCTTTGAACGGTTTTTCGGGACTATATTTTTCCTGAACCGCCATAAGCCCAGGCATTTCATTTTCTGCAAGGGCCATTTCTTTGAAACCAAGATCCGCCTGTGAAATATCAGCTACTTTATACGGAAGTGAAGGATCGATTTCCAGAAAACCGCTTGAAACTTCTTTTATTTTTGGTAAAGTCATTTTTTGTTCTCCTTTTATTAGCTCATAGCTGATAGCTCATTGCTCATAGTCCAGCTGCAAGCAGAATTAGTCGTCTGTATGACGGACAAGCCTGTCGGAGCGAAGCGCAGATCCCGCTCATCGGGGACGCAGATATCGGACAGATAAGCGCAGACTTCGAAAGGGGACGTTTTGAAATTGGCTCTTACAGTCCTGCCTTTTCTCTCATTACATCGGCTTTGTTGGTCTTTTCCCACGTGAACTCAGGCTCATTTCGACCAAAATGACCGTAAGCTGAAGTTTTTCTGTAAATTGGCCTTAAAAGGTCAAGATATTCGATAATCGCAGCAGGTCTTAAGTCAAAGACCTCTTTAATTATCTCTTTCACACGACTTTTTGGAATCGCGCCCGTTCCCATAAGGTCAACCATCACAGAGACAGGTTCCGGTACACCGATAGCATAAGCAACCTGCACCTCGCATTTTTTTGCAAGACCGGCTGCAACGACGTTTTTCGCAATATGCCTGCCCATATATGATGCACTGCGGTCCACCTTTGACGGGTCTTTTCCTGAAAAGCATCCGCCTCCATGGCTTCCCTGCCCACCGTAAGTGTCAACTATAATTTTACGGCCTGTAAGTCCACAATCCCCCATGGGGCCGCCGATTACAAACTTTCCTGTTGCATTTATAAAATAACGGGTATCGCCATCAATCATTTCCTGAGGGATCACCTTTTTTATAACTTCTTCTATTATAGCCTCTTTTAACTCTTCATAAGTAACATCCGGTTTATGCTGGGCAGCTATAATAACAGCATCAACTCGTTTGGGCGTACCATTTTCATATTCGATGGTTACCTGGGATTTGCCGTCAGGTCTTAAAAAGTCAAGGGCTCCATTTTTTCGAACAACGGCCAGACGATTGCATAACTTGTGAGCAAACATGATGGGCATGGGCATCAGTTCAGGTGTTTCATCAGAGGCAAA
>JAUWOH010000284.1 GCA_030612225.1 Desulfobacteraceae bacterium | reverse complement strand
GATAACAGGTTTGAGGTTCATTTTTGATGATATGTCCGAAGAAAAGAATTTAATAAACCAGAAAAAAAATATGTCTGCGATCTCCGTAAAAAACCAAAAATAAAATGAGAAACGCATAAAATCATGGGCGTCCCGCTGTACGCCCCCGTAATTCCTGCTGCCATTTTTTGGGATCTTTAATGTCCACGAAAGGTTTTATGTCTGGATATTTTTTAAACAGGCTTTCAAGTTTTATGCTTATCTTGACCGTATCTTTTAAAGGTCGGATTTTTATTTCAAGATCTTTGTATAAAAAATCCTCTGGAATTTTTATACAGTGGTGGATACTTGACCCTTGTTTTATGACTGTATATTCTTGCATTATTCACCACCCATGCTATTTTTTGTAAGGAATTGAAATATAATAAACATCTTTCAGTACTGAAAGCAAGAAATACAATGGAAAAATAGTGAAAGGAAGGACAATGGCACCAAGCTGTTCCTTATTCTTAATAAAATGCAAGGAAAATGTACCGTGTCCAATATCGTTCCATGCTGTAACCGCCCGATACAGTTCCACGGTCACCATATTTTCAAACCGGGCCGCAGGTTCCTTATATTGAAAAATAGTCAAGACAATTTTGCAATAAACTGAAATATAGTCAAAACATCTCCTGTGGCAACGCAACATGCTGTTGCAAAAGCAAGAATGAACCAGAGCAACGGGCTTACCTCATTTGCTTTCCTGTTTTTTTCTTTTTATCATCTCTTCTTCTCTGAGAATCTTTTTTAATATTTTGCCCACATTAGTTTTTGGCAGCTCTTTTCTGAATTCGATTTCTGTTGGAAATTTGTATTTGGCCATCCTGTTTATGCAAAATTCAAGAAGTTCTTCCTGTGTTGCAGTTTCTCCTTCTTTCAGCACAACAAAAATTTTAATCGCTTCACCTCGGGTTGGATGCGGTATTCCGATGGCACAAGCTTCCAGCACCTTGGGATGCTCATAAAAGACCTCTTCAATGTTGCGCGGATACACATTTAACCCGCCGGATATAATCATATCCTTTTTGCGGTCAACAACAAAAAAGTAGCCGTCTTCATCCATCCTGGCGATATCTCCTGTGTGAAGCCAGCCGTCCTTTAAGGTCGCCTCTGTTTCTTCCGGCATATTCCAGTAACCTTTCATAACCTGGGGCCCCTTAATAAGAAGCTCGCCTGTCTCTCCAACAGGAACATCTGTTTTTCCCTCAACCAGGTCAACTATGCGGCACTGTGTATCCGGAATAGGCAGGCCAATGCTTCCAACTTTTCTCTTTCCATCAACAAAGGGGTTTACATGGGTTACAGGGGTGGCCTCGGTTAAGCCAAACCCTTCTACAATAACAGCTCCTGTCTTTTGTTCAAAATCTTTAATAACTTCAATGGGAAGGGGAGAGCTCCCGGAAAAGCAGCCTCTAATAGAAGTGATATCCGCCTTAACAATATCAGGATCGTTAAGCATTCCGATTATCATTGTCGGGACAAATGCCACTATTGTAGGCTTGTATTTGTTAATAGCTTCGATAAGAGGTTGTGGCTGAGGCTTTGGAACAAGAATAATTTCCCATCCCATGTGTATAGCCCAGTTCATGCAAGGCGAAAGACCGAAAACATGGAAGAATGGAAGGCAGCCAAGCATTATTTCATTCCCTTTTTTGAATGATGTTGGAAACCATGCTGAAATCTGCTGGATCTGTTTGCTCAGATTGGCATGTGTCAGCATTACACCTTTTGAAACACCGGTTGTTCCGCCGGTATACTGGTACATTGCAACGTCATCAAAAGAGATATCCACAGGATCTGGCTTTGAAGAATATTTTGCCAGAACATCCTTCCATTTATAAAGATTATCAGCAGATTTAACATTTGCGGCAAGTTTTTTCTTTTTCGCGACAAGCTTGAACAGAAGATTTTTTGGAAAGGGAAGATAATCGCCGATAGATGTATAAATAATCTGCTTTATCTTTGTTTTCGGCCTGAGATCTATCATCCGGTTGCCAAGCAGGTCAAGGGTGATAAGAACTTTTGAGCCTGAATCATTGAATTGATGATATAGTTCCCTGTCTGAATAAAGGGGATTATTCATGACAACTATTCCGCCTATCTTTAATATGGCGTAATAGCTGACAACGCAGGGAATAAGGTTCGGGAGAAGGATGGCTACGCTGTCACCTTTTTTTATGCCAAAGTCATTTAAGCAGGCAGCAAAACGCTTTACCATATCATTCAGCTCGCGATATGGTACCTTATATCCCTGGAAATTCAGGGCTGTTTTATCCGGGAACTTTCCTGCCGATCTTTCGAGAAACTCCACAATGTGTGTTTCTTCGTATTCCAGTGTTTCCGGGACTTCCTTTCCATAATGAGCCAGCCACGGTTTGTCCTGATATCCAGTTCCATTCGTCATACCGGTTTCCTTTTCAGTTGTTTAAAAACATCTTTTATATTATATCAAATGTAACTTATTAAAAAATGTACTATTTTTATTGTTATTTGAATTTTGCAACTACTCACGTAGTCAGGCTGAAGCTATTTAGACTGAAGGCTGAAGGAGCCAGAAGAGCGGGATTGCAGTGCTTTGGCGAAGAAACAGTAGATTCTTGTACTAAACATGGCTTCAAAATTCGCAGTATCCCCGCTTTTTCCTAACAGTCTTCAGCCTACAGCCTATCTACCTATATTAAATTTTATAATTAAATGAAATATTTGTCAACCAAACGTAAAACTTAAGTTCGCTTTAAACTTTCTCTGTTTCGTGCTTTCTGTCTTTCGTGTTTTGCGGCGTACGCTTTGAAAAGAGACGTGATTGTTTTTTAATTTTTTGCTAAAATGTTATTGGAGAGTTAGATAATGAAAAAAGGTTTTATGTTCAAATCAATGCGGGTTGTTGTGATTCTTGGTTTGTCTCTAACTATAGCGGCCTTGCTTATAACTCTGCGACCCAAAGCACAGCGCCAGGCTAAAACGGAGGCAGAGCGCCTTGTTGAGGTTTTAGCTGTTAAATCTGAAGATTTGAATATGATTATAGATGGTTATGGCACAGTTAAGCCAAGGGAGACCCTGAAACTTGTCGCAGAGATCAAAGGACAGATAATTGACATACATTCATCCTTTAAGGAGGGATCTTTTATCAAAAAGGGCGCTGTTCTGATTAAGATAGATCCGCGTATGTATAGGTTTGAAGTGGACAGGCAAAAGATACAGATTAAGCAGACCGAAGTCGAGATGAAGAAATTGCGACAGGAGATAAAAAACCTTGATGCCAGCATTAAAATTTCAAAGTCTGATACAGCCCTGGCCCAGGCCGACTTTGCCCGATTGAAAAAACTTTCCTCAAGAAATGTGGTGTCCCAAACCACGCTCGATCAGGCAGAGCAGAGATATCTTGCAAGCCTTGAGCGTCTGCAGGCGTTTGAAAATCGGTTAGCTTTAACCGGGCCTTTAAAAGAGCAGCTTAAAGCGCAGCTTGATATGGGAAAAATCATGCTTTGCCAGGCAAAACTCGACCTTGAGAAAACAGGCATTATTGCTTTGTTTGATGGCTGGGTTCTTGAAAAGCGTATTGAAAACGGGCAGCATGTAAATGCAGGACAATATATGGGCAGCATTTACAAAGATGGCGCCCTTGATGTTGAGATTCGCATACCAACAAAAGATCTCAAGTGGTTTGTAACCGATTTAAAGCAAGATGCCATGCCTGATGTTGAAATAATTTTTAGAGGCAACAGCAGCCCCCATAAATGGAGAGGACGGGTCGCGAGGATAAAGGCGCAGATGAATGAAAAGACACGGACGCTTCCCGTTGTTGTAGAAATCGACAAGGATTCAGTAAAAGATAAAATCAAAAGCGGCATTCAATTAAGACCGGGCATGTTTGTGACTGCATTGATAAAAGGAAAAAAGATAAAGCAGGTATTTGTGCTTCCGCGTCACGTGGTTCATACCGGTGACGTAGTCTATATTATGACAGATAATCGTTTAAAGATAAGGCCGGTCAACATTTTGCGCAGATTTAAGGATTCGGTGTTTATAGATAAAGGGCTATCTGACGGCGAGCTGGTGATTAAATCTCCATTATCCGGCGCAGTGGACGGGATGAAGGTTAGAATTAACACAACTATTCAGCCACAGATTCACACAGACCCGCCCGCCTCTGGAGGATGAACGCAGATAGGTTTAAATATAACCTGCGTTAAGCGATTAGCAGTTAGCAATTAGCCGTTAGCTCTTATGAAATATGCATTCGTATAATTACTTTTAAAGATAGCTATTCACGTAACAAATTGAAACGCTTTAAAAATTGTGATATACAAACCCTATCTGCATGAAAATTATTGAATTCTTGGGTTATTATCATGGCAAGCTACCTAAAATACATGTGGTAAACGTTGACCGAAAATAAGAGAAGAGACAGGATGAAAACCCAATTTTTCGATATAAATGCGACTCAAGTTAATCAAGTCCGAAATTTATGTAAGCCCAGTAGTTATCGCCTATTAGAGAAAAGTGAGATCCCATCGTGCATTCCCGAAGGGCTGAAACAAAAATGCATTGGTGCTCTGCTTATGGCTTCTACTTGTGAATCTGGAGATGCATATGTCGCTAATCTTCTTCGGGATGACGAAAAAGCCCAAGACATTGATGAAATGCCATATGCTTTGATTGCAGTAAGACGCAACACAAACGCAAGTTGTTGCTTAATTCA
>JAUWOH010000024.1 GCA_030612225.1 Desulfobacteraceae bacterium | reverse complement strand
ACAAGGCAATGGAGACCATTTTCCAACTCGGCACATCTGCCGGTGGCGCCAGGGCTAAGGCGATTGTAGCAATAAACAAAAAAAGAACCTCAATTCGCTCCGGACAGTTAACAGCCCCTAAAGGGTTTGAACACTACATTTTAAAATTTGACGGGGTTTCGGAACAAAGCAGTTCCAGCGAACTATTCGGAGATCCTAAAGGCTATGGACTGATGGAGTATGCTTATTATCGGATGGCATTGGATATCGGAATAGATGTCTCTCCTTCCGAACTACTGAGAGAGAAGAACCGGGCCCATTTTATAACCAAGAGGTTTGATCGTATCGGTAATAAGAAAATTCATTTCATATCTCTATGCGGCATGGACCATTCCGATTTCAAAAAACCCGGCACATACAGCTATGAAGAGCTGTTTTCAGTTGCCAGGCGCTTACGTTTATCACGCGATGAGGCAATAGAAATATTCAGACGAATGGTGTTTAATGTCATTGCCCGCAATAAGGATGATCACTCTAAAAATATAGGATTTCTTTTAAACAAAGACGATGGAAAATGGAGATTGGCACCGGCTTTTGATATGGTATACAGTTATAGAAAAGATTCACCCTGGGTTAATTCCCATCAAATGACAATAAATGGAAAAAGGGATAATTTAAGCCGCGAAGATCTGCATATCGTTGCCACTTCCTGTATAAGCAATTTCAGTAGAAAAGACACGGACAACATCATCAACCATGTGATCGATGTTGTTGCAAATTGGGATCATTACGCAAAGGAGTCCGGAGTTTTTCCTGAGCTGCATCGTAAAATAAAAAGTCATATTCGAATCAGGTTCTGACCTCTGTTTGTCAATGGAATTGGACCCTTTGATAGGAACTAACTGGAACATTATTTGAAAAATAAAATAACCTGTGCAATAAGAAGACTTCACGCACATTAGTACGCTTATTAATGAACAAAGGCTTTGTAAAAAGCATGAGGAGATGTAAATGAAACATAAAGATGGATACTTCAAAGGTGTTCGGAATACCGACATTTATTATCAATACTGGTTACCGGCAGGCGAACCTAAAGCCATACTTTTAGTTGTTCATGGATTGGCAGAGCACAGTGGGCGATATATGAATGTTGTCAACCACCTGGTGCCATTGGGCTATGCTGTTTATGGGATCGATCACATTGGACATGGAAAATCAGACGGCAAGAGAGTGTACGTGGAACGATTCCAGGATTACACAAAAACACTCAAGAACTATTTTGACATGATTCTTAAGTGGCAGCCAACAAAACCAATATTTTTAATCGGACATAGTATGGGTGGGTTGATTAGTGCAGCATACTTACTGGAGCATCAGGATGAATTATCGGGAGCTGTTCTTTCCGGGCCAAGTATCAAAGTGCCTGACAATATCTCGCAAGCCATCATTCTTGTTGGAAAGATGCTTTCGATCATAATTCCCAAGGCTGGACTAATTCAATTGGATGCAGAAGGTGTAAGCCGAGACCCGGCAGTGGTAGATGCGTATGTCAATGATCCTTTGGTGTGTACAGGGAAAGCCACCGCACGGCTTGGCGCAGAACTACTCAAAACAATGCAGCGTGTAACAAAACAAGCAACACGGATAAAGTTGCCGATAATGATTGTGCAAGGGAGTGATGATAAATTAGTTGATCCGAGTGGTGCCCAATTACTGTATGATTTAGTAGGCTCGAAGGATAAAACGATAAAAATTTATAATGGTTTTTACCATGAAGTATTCAATGAACCGGAACATGAGCAAGTATTGAATGATGTCGAAACATGGATAGAAGCACATCTTGGTGCAGCGTAAAGCACACTAACCCTGCATCAAGCGTACAGGCGGGTCCTGCGTCCCACCTGAGAGTAAGCGGATTATATCAGATTCCACTGAAGTAAATTGCATGCATTCTAACAGGAGATGAAAATGTTTAGCACCGAGTTCCTACTAACATCACTGGTCGTAGTTCTAATACCGGGGACAGGAGTAATATATACGGTATCAACAGGTCTTTTTCTCGGCTGGCGAGCAAGCATTGCAGCAGCATTTGGTTGCACGGCAGGAATTGTACCGCATTTAACCGCAAGTATACTTGGATTATCTGCCATTCTTCATATGAGTGCACTTGCCTTCCAGGTGGTTAAATTTGCCGGTGCTGCTTATTTGCTCTATCTCGCCTGGTCAATGTGGCGTGAAACAGGTGGATTTGAATTCAATTCATCTTGCTCCCAAAATGGCTTGCGGCAAATCGCAACGAGAGGTTTCTTGATCAATATTCTTAACCCAAAACTGTCGATATTCTTCTTGGCCTTCCTGCCACTTTTTGTTTCACCAAATACTTCATCTCCATTATTTCAAATGTTTATTCTCAGTATAGCGTTTATGGCTATGACGTTAATCATTTTTATTTTGTATGGCGTTTCAGCAAATGGAGTTCGCAGACACGTTGTTAACTCTCCAAGACTAATAGTCTGGCTGCAAAGATCATTTGCAGCCATCTTTGCAGCCCTTGGTGCTAAACTTGCAATGACTGAGCAATAATGTTAAACCTTCAAAAGACATAACGAATTGCATCAACGCAGACCGGAGGAACTTGGACGGCCCTGCATGTTTGAGCCATAAAGAATTTCTTTACACTCGCCGTCGTTCTTACGGCGGCTGATTATGCATTATGTTAGAATAGGAGAAGGCATGAAGTTACTTAGTTTTGACATAGAAATCTCGGATGTATTCGAGCTCGGGAAGCACGAGGACATGGAGAAGTATGCGCCGTTTCATATTTCGGTGGGGGCAACAGCGATACACAACGGTGAGGAGCGGGTGTGGTATTCGGACGATGAGGAAGGTCGTCCCGCGTTAAACCTGACGCGGGAACGTACTCATGATTTGCTTGAGTATCTTGATGAGATTCAACAAAAAGGGTTCATGGTATGCGCGTGGAATGGCTTGGGCTTCGATCTGAAGTGGATCGGCCATCAAGCCGATGACATGGCCCTCGCCGCACGTATCGCTTTGAAGAGCTACGACCCCATGTTTCAGTTCTTCAACCAGACCGGTTTCCCCGTCGGGCTGGGAAAAGTAGCAAAGGGAATGGGCATCCCGCAAGAAAAACTCATGGACGGCGCGGACGCACCAAAGCAATGGCGTGCAGGAAATCATCAGGAGGTAATGGACTACTGCATAGGTGATTGCCAGATGACCAACCTCATCGTCCGCGCCATACAGGAGACCCGGCAAGTTCGATGGGTGACGGGCAAAGGACACATCAGTTCAAAACCTATGCCACGACTCAAATCCGTCGAAGAAGTTATCCAAGATCCCGAACCTGACCAGTCTTGGATGGATAACCCGCTTCTGAAGTCAAAGTTCTACGAATGGGTTCGGAAAACACACAACATCCGGTAATAAAATAGGGCTTGCACCTGATATTCAAGATCGGATAATAAGCGTATTACTTTTTGAAACAATACAAATCATCCCGAAATCCCTTCGGGACAAGACCAGACCATGTCAAAATTAAAAAACAACATCGGCAAGATCCGGGAGTGGACCGACCGGCTGCTGGATCACACCCATGATCATTATAGCTGCTATCTACCTGAGGATACAGGTATTTTATCAACCTTCCTGCTCAATCTGTTTTTCAAGCGGGTGGCATTGAATCCGGACCAAACCGAGATCATCCGCCGGTTACCGAAAGACGCGGTTATCGTCTATGTTAATAAGTATAAGAGTTATTTTGAACATATGTTTTACCATACCCGCTACAAACAGGAGCGGCTTCCGTATCCCGTCATCGCCTTTGATTTCAAGATTTTTGTCTGGCAACCCGTGTCACGGATTTTCAAAATCCTATTAGCGCAAATTGATTATTTTCTCCATCACTTCTCATGGCCCGATCCGTTCGGCCGGGGCTATTTCAAAACCCAACTCCTTAAAAATAAAACCGCCTTTTTATCTTTGGTCGAAAAAAGGGATTTTTACCGACGTTTTGTAAAAGCCCAGGCAGATCCACTGAAGCACCTGGTTGAAATACAAAAAACCATTGACCGCCCCATCTATGTTGTCCCTCAGTTATTCTTTTTCGGAAAAAATCCAGTGTCCGCGAACCCTAGCCTAATCGATATCCTGTTCGGTTCTGAACAAAAACCCGGCCTAATCAGGAGGTTTTACACCCTTTTATTGCACCCCAAAAAAATATTTACTGAAATATCAGAACCGCTCAATTTGAAGGATTTCTTAGCGCACTCGGACAACAACGCTCTGAGCGACGAGCATCTGGCATTGATTTTAAGACGTAATTTATTGGCACAACTCAACCGCCATCGTCAAAGCATTACCGGTCCCGTGCTCAAATCGAGTGAAGAACTCAAACAGGACATCCTGACCGGTGAACTGTTGCGCGAATTTATGCAGAAATACGCCAAACGCAGAAATATCAATATTATACAGGCCCAAAAAGAGGCACATAGATATCTGGATGAAATCGCTGCAAACTACAATACCACGGTTATTAAAATCGCTTTTGTCATTATAAGATGGCTGTTTAACACAATCTTTGATGGTGTGCTGGTGGATAAAGAGGGACTCCGGCAGATGAAAAACATGGCCCGCAAAGCACCCTTGATCCTGATTCCCTGCCACAAAAGCCACATCGACTATCTTATCCTGTCGTATACGATGCATAATCAAAATATGCCCTGCCCCCATATTTTTGCCGGCAAAAACCTTTCATTCTGGCCGATGGGCCCTATATTCAAGCGGGTCGGTGCCTTTTTTGTCCGCAGAACTTTCGGCGGAGCGGTATTTTATTCAAAAGTATTCTCCGAATATATTCATAAACTCCTTAAAGAGGGTTTCAACATTGAAGTCTTTATCGAGGGCACGCGCAGCCGGACCGGAAAGCTGCTGCCGCCTCAACTGGGGATGCTGTCTATTCTTCTCAACGCTTACAAGGCCGGGGCTTGCGAAGATCTGATATTTGTGCCGATCTTTATCGGTTACGACAGAGTCCCGGAAGAAAAAGCCTATCTCCAGGAGGTTGAAGGTGGGCAAAAAGAGCAAGAGAGCCTGTCAGGGGTACTGAAAGCCAGAAAGATACTGAAAAAACGGTACGGAAAAATTTACCTGAATTTCAACACATCCATCTCATTAAACGAACTGACCGCTGAAGCAGGGACTTCGCTAAACGACATGACCTCCAAAGAGCAGAATATGCTCTGTCGCAAAATCGGATCACAGGTATTAAACGCCATTGACGAAGCCGGCGTGGTGACACCCAGGGCGATGGTCGCCAGCGTTCTGCTCAACAGTCCTAAAAGTACCCTCAGCCGTTCGAACCTTATGCAGCAGGTACAAATCTACAAAGACTATCTCCTGTCCCAAAACGCCCGGCTGTCGAAAACGTTGATACCGGATCACATGCGTGCCGTCGATCATATTCTCAATTTTTACGCACAGCGGAATTTGATTGACCAATTAACCATCGATGGCCAGCATTCGCCGGACCATATCAAATATCAAGTCCATAAGAACAAGCGCCCTGGTTTGGAGTATTACAAAAACCAAAGCATTTTCTTTTTCATACCGGCCGCGTTCACCGCCCTGGCCTTCCTCGAAAAAGCGACCTTTCAATTCTCAGCTCCGGATCTGCACGACACCTATCGGTTTCTGCAGGATATGTTTACCAATGAATTCACCCACAATGCCCTTCGTTCACCGGAATATATGGTCCGTAAAAACATAAAGGCTTTTATCGATATGGATATTATCACACCGCATCCCACAAGACCGGACACGTACGACATTTCCCCTGCGGGTCTTGAAAAAATAAAATTGTTCGCAGCCTTTACTAAAACCTTTCTCGAATCATATCTAATCGTATTAAGCTATTTTGAACGTTACGCCCAACAGGCCAACAACAATAAAAGCCGTCTTAAAAAACTCGGCGCCATCGGCAACCGTATGTACAAGCATGGGGAAATCGACCGGAAGGAAGCGGTTTCCAAAATCACCTTCAACAATGCCGTCGATCATTTCAATAAAAACGGCATCAAAGGCAAGGATGATCTCGAAAAAATCCAACCGTACAAAACGGCCATCAATAACTTCCTAAGACTTTTACCTTGATAAACCTATTTTAAAATAAAACCGACAAAAGAGCACTAAAACCCCGTTTTAGGAACACGGAGCAATCAATGATGAATATTGTACCAGAATTTAGGATAGAAAGCGGATATATACCTGGCTCAATCGGCCGAATTTCTGAACTTCATGGTACCTACTACCATGGTCATTGGGGGTTTGGGCTTTATTTTGAGGCAAAGGTTGCCACTGAGCTTTCGGAGTTTCTCCAGCGATATAATAAAAACAGTGATGGAATTTGGATTGCCACAGCGAATGGTCGAGTTGAAGGTTCAGTTATTATAGACGGTATTCATACTGAAAATGAAGGTGCTCATTTGAGGTGGTTCATCACATCTGATACTTTGCGGGGAAAAGGGGTTGGCAGAAAGCTTATCAATAAAGCAATCGATTTTTGCAAGAGCAAAAGCTATAAAACGATATACCTCTGGACCTTCGAGGGGCTTGATGCTGCAAGACACTTATATGAAGAGGCGGGCTTTAAGCTTATTAAACAACGAAGTGGAGTTCATTGGGGTACTAAAGTAACCGAGCAATATTTTGAATTAAGAAGTGAATGAAGTCACATAACCTTGATGAATTCGTGAAGAGTTGATTCGTATCGAAGGAGTGAATCGAGACAACTATATCATTTTCTTCCAGGTGATATGAATATAATCTGTTAGTAGCGTGTCTTGATATTTGGTATAAAGTGCATGAGTTGCTAAATTATATAAAGTCGTACATCCAACCCCAAATATCAGGACACTGCGAAAGGGTGGAGGCTGTGACCAACATATCACCTTACAGAAAATAATATAACCGTCTCGATTCACATCTGATTTTATATCTTAAGCATCATCAGGGCATCACTTTTTGCAAAACAGGGGTGTGAAACTTGAGCTTTAAGTTTTATGTTAATGATATTAACTGTTTTAACAGAGGCTTAACAACTTAACGAGGTCTGAAGTTGGGAAAATGCCTACAATGGTATCAAGCCGACAGATAAGCCTACGGCATAGTTCCATAGCTTCGCTCGGGCTGCAGTTTATACCAGGGTTCATACACTAAATAACTACACCGGTTCAATCCAGCCAAAGGGATCTTGCCCTTTGCCGTACTGGATGTCCTGAATGGCGTTAAACAGTTTGCTGGCTATGGGGCCGACATTGCCGTCACCTATGGTTAGGACTTTATCTCCGTATTTCAGTTCCCCGACCGGCGAAATTACCGCGGCTGTTCCGGATCCGAATATTTCCTTTAATTTTCCGGAATCATGTGCCGCCACTACTTCGTCTATACTTATTTTCCGTTCAGCAACCTTTATATCCCATGATTTTCCAAGGGCAATAACAGAATCCCTGGTAATTCCAGGAAGTATGCTGCCGCTTAACATGGGGGTGATGAGTTCGTCATCTATAATAAAAAATATATTCATCGCCCCTACTTCTTCAATATACTGCTGCTCGACGCCGTCGAGCCAGAGCACCTGAGTATAGCCCTCTTTATGTGCTCTTTCACCAGCGTACAGGCTGGCAGCATAGTTTCCGGGTGTTTTGGCTTCTCCTACACCGCCGCGGACGGCCCGGACATGTTCTCTTGTTACCCATATTTTAACAGGATTAAACCCTTCCGGATAATATGCACCTACCGGAGACAGAATAATAAAGAAACGATAGGTATGGGATGCTCGTACACCTAAAAAAGGGTCTGTTGCTATAATGGTGGGTCTTATATATAGTGAGGTTTCGGGAGCACTTGGGACCCAGTCTTTCTCCAGAGCAATCAGCTGCTTGAGTGCATCAAGGGCAAATGATTCATCAATTTCAGGGATACAAATAAGCTTTGAAGAACGATTTATCCGCTTGAAATTTTCCGCAGGCCGGAAAAGCTGGACATCACCTGATGCAGTTCTGTATGCCTTGAGGCCCTCAAAAACACCCTGGCCATAATGAAGAACCATGGTTGACGGATCCATATCAATGGATGCATAGGGTTCTATGCGTGGATTGTGCCATCCTTTTTCAAGACTATAATCCATGTTAAACATGTGGTCAGTAAAGATTGTTCCGAACCCGAGACTGGATTCATCCGGTTTCGGTTTTAAAGTATCTGTTTTTGTAATGGTTAATTGCATTTCAAGCCTCCTGTAAAAACATATTGGAAAAAGCTAAATTATTATAAACAATGCTATTAAAAATAAGGGAATCAATAGACTGAAAGCGTAGTTTCCGCATCAAAAATGTGCAGGTGCTCCAGGTTTAAAGCCAGTCTCAATTTTTCTCCAACATTAATAACTCTTCTTCCTTCGCTTTTAGCTATAAAATTTATTCCCTGAAGATTCATATGCATATTGGTTTCGCCCCCAAGTGGTTCGACCACTTCAACAACGCCATCTGCTTTCCATTCTTCAGGAAAGCCGTTACCTCCATTATCAATATTCAGGTCTTCGGTACGAAGACCCATAATTACTTCCATTCCATCTTTGATTTTAGCATCTGATTTGTCCGGTACAGGCATCTGCAATTTTCCGTCAAAATCAAGCTTCAGTCCAGAGTCTGTCTTGACAATTCTGGCCGGAAGGAGGTTCATGGGTGGACTGCCGATAAATCCTGCCACAAAAGTATTTGCCGGTTTCTGAAAAAGCTCTATAGGCTTGCCGACCTGTTCTATATATCCGTCACGCATGACAACAATGCGATCGGCCAGAGTCATGGCCTCAACCTGGTCATGCGTTACATAAATAATAGTGGTTTCAACTTTTTGATGCAGCCTCTTTATTTCCGTGCGCATCTGAGTGCGCAGCTTTGCATCCAGGTTGGACAGGGGCTCATCAAAGAGAAATATTGAGGGCTTTCGAACCATGGCTCTTCCCATGGCAACCCTTTGACGTTGACCACCTGACAACTGGTAAGGTTTTCTTTTAAGAAGCTCGCTCAGCTCAAGAATATCAGCAACCTCTTTAACGCGGCTTTCTATCTCTGCCTTGGGGGTTTTGCTCAGCTTAAGCCCGAAGCTCATATTGCCGAATACATCCATGTGGGGATATAATGCATAATTCTGGAAAACCATGGCTGCACCCCGGTCCTTTGGCTCCACATCATTAACGACACGACCTTCAATGAGGATTTCTCCCACAGTAATTTTTTCCAGACCTGCAATCAGTCGCAATACCGTAGATTTGCCGCATCCTGAGGGGCCTACAAGAACCACCAATTCCATATCAGCAATGTCCAGATTGATTCCATGAATAACTTCTATCTTACCAAATTTTTTTACCACATCTTTTAAGGTTACACTTGCCATTATTATTCTCCAAAATTGATGGCGTAAACGAGTAAAATTTAACTTTTTATAAAATCATCAACCTTAAAGAAACATGTTTTATATTAAAAAGTCAAGAATGAGTTTAAAGCTGAGTTTAAAGCTTGACTAAAAATTAAAATGCCTTTAAATTTAGCGCAAACCAATAGGGTGAGAAGTTAAACATTTTTTTATTTTTTAGTAAAGAGGAGGCCGAATTATGCGAAAATTATCTGTACTTATTGTTATTTTATTGACTTTTTGTCTGTTTTTTTCTTGTGCTCCGGAAGTTGAAGAATCAGCACAAGTTGCAGAGCTTAAAAAACAAAATGCAGCATTACAGGCCGAAATTGATGAGTTAAAAAATAAGATTGCTGAACTGGAAGAAATCATAGCCGAGGCAAAACCGGTCACCATTAACTGGTGGCACGCCATGAGAGGCGCCCGCGGCAAAGTAGTCGATAATATGATAAAGGCATTTAACGATTCCCAGTCCAAATATAAAGTAGTAGGGACATATAAGGGGGCCTATGATGAAGTTGTAAATGCAGGCGTTGCTGCATATCGAGCAAAAAAACAGCCGCATATACTCCAGTCCTTTGAAGTCGGCACCCAGACCATGATGCTTTCCGGCGCCATATATCCCGTCTATAAATTGATGAAAGATGCGGGTTATAATATAGACTGGTCAGGATATCTTCAGCCGGTTCTTTCTTACTATATGAACGCAGACGGCAATTTGATGTCCATGCCGTTTAACTCATCCACACCTGTAATGTATTACAACGTGGATCTTTTTAAAAAGGCCGGAATCTCACCACTTTCAAAGGAAAAGCCCATAACCTGGGATGAGCTTGGCGAAATAACCGGAAAACTCGTTAAATCCGGTGTCCCCGGAGGCATGGTTACAGCCTGGCAGTCCTGGACACAGGTAGAAAACTACAGCGCTATCCATAATATCCCTTTTGCTACCAAAGCCAATGGATACGAAGGCCTGGATTGCGAACTGACCATTAATAATCCCAAGGTTGTCAAGCATATAGCTCGCCTTAAATCCTGGATGGCCGACAAACGCTTCTTTTACGGCGGCCAGAAATATCAGGGGCCCAAAGCTGAGTTTATCGCTCAAAATGCCGGAGTTTATATAGATTCCATCAGCGGCATTGCCAAGTTGAAAAAGGCAGTAAAAGATTTTAAATGGGATGTTGCCCCGCTGCCGGTCGAATCCTGGATGAAAAAACCACAAAACAGCATTATCGGCGGTGCCTCCCTTTGGGTATTTAAAGGACACAACAAAAAAGACTACAAAGGAGTTGCCGCATTTTTAAAACACCTTGCCCGAACTGATATGCAGATATACTGGCATAAAGAAACCGGATATTTCCCGATCACGTTGAATGCTTATGAAACACTTAAAAAGCAGGGATATTATAAGGAAAATCCCTTACAGGAAGTCGGCATAAAACAGTTGACCCGCCGAAACCCGACCACAATTTCCCGTGGGCTTAGATTGGGATATTTCATCCAGATTAGAAATATTATCAATGAAGAGTTTGAGCTGGTCTGGAACGACACCAAAACACCCCAGGCAGCTCTTGATAATGCAGTAAAACGGTGCAACATAAAACTGCGTGAATTCGAGAAAATATATGAATAAGGAACTAACAAGGTTCAAGGGTTCACGGTTCAGCGGTTCAGGGTTTTCGCTTTAGATTCTTTCGATGCACCAGGTGAATAGCCGTTAACCGTGATCTCTAAACCAGATAAGCTAGTATAATACCCCTTCAAAGGTTCAAGGTTCACCGTTTTTAAAAAACCTTGAACCATGAACCTTTGAACCTCGGAACGATTACCAAAATTAGAAAGCCATGATAAAACGATCTATCTTTAGATCTAAGACTCTGCCATATTTCCTGATACTGCCCCAGATACTGGTTACGGCCACCTTTTTCTACTGGCCGGCAGTACAGGGACTGGCTCAGTCGTTAATGCGCAGTGACCCTTTCGGACACCGTAATACGTTTGTATGGCTGGACAATTTCATAGCACTTTTCACTGACCCGCTTTACCTTAAGTCCATCGGAATTACTCTGATTTTCAGTTTATCTACAGCATTTGTTGCCATTTCTTTTGGTCTCTTCATCGCGACAATGGCAAATCGTGCGTTAAAGGCCAAACCATTGATTCGCACCATGCTGATCTGGCCTTACGCTGTTGCGCCGGCTGTATCAGGCATGCTGTGGTTATTTCTGCTTCACCCATCTTACGGTGTGATTGCGATAGCCCTTAAAAACTGGTTTGGAGTTGACTGGAATCCGGTATTAAGAGGTAGCGATGCTATGATTATGGTTATTATAGCCAGCGCATGGAGAGAGGTGAGCTATAATTTTATTTTTTTCCTTGCAGGGATGCAGGCAATTCCCAAATCCCTGATTGAAGCGGCCGCAATAGATGGGGCGAGTCCTTTTAAACGATTCTGGAAGATCACCTTTCCCTTGCTGTCACCGACACTCTTTTTTGTTATGGTGATGAATATCATTTATACCTTTTTTGACACCTTTGGGGTAATTCACACGGTTACCCAGGGAGGGCCTGGTGGTGCGACCAATATTCTGATCTATAAGGTTTACCAGGATGGATTCATCGGTCTGAATCTTGGTTCTTCAGCAGCCCAGTCCATAGTACTGATGACCCTGATTATTTCCATAACAGTTGTGCAATTCAAATATGTGGAAAGAAAGGTCCAATACGCAGGATAGGCTCAATGGTTGAAAAAACACCTATTTTAGATACTCTTACTTATCTCTTTCTTATGTTGGGAATAGTTGTTGTCGGATTTCCAATTATATACACCATTATTGCCGCTACGTTACCTATAGAAGAGGTGTCAAAAGTTCCAATGCCCTTAATTCCGGGTGATCAATTCTGGGTTAATATTCAAGAGGCGTGGTCGAGAGGGGATCTGGGAACCCAGTTGTTTAATTCCTTTATTATGGCCGCAGGAATTACTTTCGGCAAGATCGTGGTGTCTATGATCGGCGCATTTTCCATCGTCTATTTTGACTACCGATTCAGGACTGTAGCATTTGTTGCTGTGTTTTGCACGTTGATGCTTCCTGTAGAAGTGAGGATCCTGCCTACTTATGAAATGGCCGCCAACCTGTTCGGGCCACTTCAGCCGGTCTGGGATGCTCTGCACTTAAATAGCCTGGTAAGCTGGATTGCCGGACATGAAATCGAGGTGGCCCTGGAATGGTGTCTTTTAGACAGCTACACCGGATTGATACTCCCGCTGGTGGCTTCGGCAACCTGCACGTTTCTTTTTCGGCAGTTTTTTCTCACCGTGCCGGAAGAACTTTGTGAAGCGGCAAAAATGGATGGGGCTTCGGCCATGACTTTCTTTAGAAAGATACTGTTACCGCTTTCCAAAACAAATATTGCAGCTCTGGTTGTAATCGAATTTGTTTACGGCTGGAACCAGTATCTGTGGCCGTTGCTCATAACCACAAACCCGAAAATGACCACTGCTATCATCGGTTTGCAGCACCTGATACCTTCCCCCGAGGATGTGCCTGAATGGAATATTGCACTGGCCGGCGCTTTGATCGTCATGCTGCCACCCATTCTTGTGGTTCTTTTCATGCAGCGCTGGTTTGTAAAAGGGCTTGTGGATCCTGAGAAATAGTGAGACCTTCGAAAATTACCATTTTTCACGAAAGAAGAATATCTACCATCTCCGCAAACCCGTATCCGCCTTCCTTTTCTGTTATCCAGGAAGGATCACAGTCCATTCTTTCTTTAAAATGCAGAACATTGGCTACGCCCACGGAATGTGGGAAATAAGAGAACATAGGGGAATCATTGGGGGAGTCTCCTGTAAAAACAACCCTCTCTTTGATTTCATCAAGGCTGACCTTGAAAACTTCCTCAAAAAAGATCCGGGTCATGGAAAGTTTGTCATAATCTCCAAACCAGCCGTTTACATGGATTGAGCTTATTTTTGCCTGGGCTCCTGCCTCGTTAAAACAGCGTACAATCTGATCAATGTCTTTTATGGGAAGTGACACAACATCTTCGCAAAAGTCAATTGCAAGGTCTGCTTCTCGATATGCCTGGTCAGCGGAAACACGGCAGGCCGGAATTTTTCTTAAAATTTTCTGCTTTATTCTTTCCAGCTTTTTCCAGTCCTCTTTTCTTTCTTTTTCAGTTTTGAAGTATCGCCGAATCATTTTTTTCCCGGCGTCATCATATCTGAAATAAAAAGCGCCGTTTTCTCCAACTATCCCATCCACCGGCCACATTCTGGCGATATGATCGCACCATCCTGCAGGACGGCCTGTAATAGGAATGACTTGAACACCAGCTTTTTGCAAATTCTCCATGGCAGCAAAGGCAACTGAAGGAAGTCGACCCTTTATTGTAAGTGTGTCGTCAATATCCGTCAGAACAAAACGAATAGTTGATTTTAAATTTTTCGGAAACTCATTAAAAGACTTCATATTCTTTTCTATTCAATTTTTAAAACCACGTCTTTTGGGCATGGTCAGAGATAATTGGCTTTGCCTGGATAAATCTCAAAGAGTGACTAAAGTGAACTAAAGTGCCTAAAATGCCTAAAGTTGTAGTGTCGCTTAGCTCCAGGCTTCGCCTCTTGTCGCGGCGTAACCAAAGGTGAAGCCTGATTGGCTACGCCCCGGCAAGCAATCTTTTTTTATAAAAATAAAATAGATAGAATTCCTTAACTTTAGTCACTTTAGCTCACTTTAGACACTTTAGTCACTTTTAACCTAGTGTATCCGGCAGCCCCTTCGAGGGGCAAATCAATGCCAAGTCCTTCGATCGTGGATTTTTTACTTGTTCTTTAAAAGCATTAACCGCGGCAAATGCTGAAGCAATGGCCAGTCCTGATCCGCACTTCATCCGCATCCAGTCCTGATGAGCCAGGATGGACCCTGCTGCAAAAAGTGTTTTAAAGGCAGGTTTGCCAGAGCTATCCAGCGGTCGAAACATATTGTCAATTTCCAGTCCTGCCATATTGATCGAATGTCCTTTAGGGTCCAGAAAATTTTGACTGTGCCATTTTTTTCTCTCTCCAACCTGAAAAACCGGCAAATCAAAAATTGATTCTCTGATTTGCTTTCTGTCTGCGTGCAGTCCTCTGCCCAAAAACCGACCGCTTGCCAGTATGACTCCCTTTGCATTTACGGTATATTCTGTATCAGGACCTCCGATATCGAGTACAAAGCCATCTTTATTCGGGTGAACATTCAAAACCTTTTTTTGCAGCAGAAGCCGAACTCCTTTTTTGGGTAGCTGCGTTTCAAAAGCTTCCTTGATGCGAAGGCCGGTGATAGAAGGCGGCATTGTGGGAATTTCGAAAATAGGAACTCCGATTAAGTCCTGCAAATCGCGATAAATTTTAACAGAATCGTTAATGCCGAAGATGGCCGGAAAGCCTATCATTACGGCATCTTTTACATGGGGTATGACAATCTGTGCCAAGGCTTTGCGGTTTTCAGAAAGGGCCAGGGATCTTGCTATAGGCTCGGTATATACTTCTTCCAGGTATTCGGTATTTGGAAATGATATACGCGCATTACGCAAAGCAGGCCAGGAAGCCTTTAATGTTTCCGTGATCTGCCGGGCGCTGAATCCTCTGAAACCTCTTATGTCGATTAAAAGGCAGGGGGATTTTTTTTCCAGGGCCAAAACTCCGTTCCACATGATTTTAGGCACACAACAGGTGTGTTTAACGGTTCCAACCGGCATAATCATCTTTGCATTACGATTTTTATGCCGGCAATAGGGAAGGCCTGCATCATTCATAAAGACAAGAAATTCTTCAAGAGCCTTATGGATGTCATCTTTATTTATCCTGGCAAAAGGATGTTTTGGGATATCATGGATCAGTGCATCAATAGCCTCCCACGGATTTTCCCAGGTCTTGCCGTCAGCTATTGGATGCACCCCCATGAGATCAATGAGTCCGCTTGCAAAAATTATCTCACTGGTTAAGCCTACCTGAACTGTGGAGACCCCACGGTTGGAAGCAAACATGGCCGCCGCTACTCCTGCCATGCCTGTGCCTATAACCGCAAGTTCACAGTTTATTTCCGGATTATCGTTGCTCAATTTTTGATTTCCATTATCACTTAGTTTCGATTTATTGGGAAACTAAAAAACTTTTTATCACGAAAGCACGAAAATACAAAAACACGAAAAAAGATATTTTGTAATACCTTAGCTTTTTAAAACTAATTCAAACTTACGGATTTGTTTTGAACCGCAGAATATCTGCCTGTGCGTTGCACGCAGACAGGTCGAACAAGGAATAATGAATGTCGAAGTAAGGTATTCTATCATTTTAATAATATAAAGAAGAGACTTGTCCGCCGGTTTTGTGGCGGAGCAAAGCGGTTCCACGCTTCATAATTCGAAATTCCTTGTTCGATATTCAAATGCTTTTTCGAATTAGCAATATCTCAACGAAAACAGTCAAATTTTCAAAGCACAAAACACTACAATTCAAGCCCCATCAACCCGCAGTAAAGTGCTTCCTGTAATTCCGCCTGAATAAGCGGCGTATCCCAAA
>JAUWOH010000327.1 GCA_030612225.1 Desulfobacteraceae bacterium | reverse complement strand
CGCCATCTGCCATGATTTCAAGGCAGTAATTATTGAAGACTGCGCCACTGCTTTCACCCAAAGCCTTCATGAGCAGACATTAGATATTTACAGACGAAATCCCCTTTACCCATTATTAAAAATCAGTACATCAACCGAGCTGTTAAAGGAGTTGAACGCATAACCAAGACGAGCCGGAATTAAAATTATTTGCCACAAAGTCACAAAGACACAAAGGAAAGTATCCATCATGATTTTCTTCGTGTCTTTGTGCCTTGGTGGCAGTAAGAAAAGAACTGCTATGGCAATTGAAAACGATGAATTTGGCCACGATCCTTCCGTGCAAAGGACACGAAAGATATTTTCGAGCATGGAGAAAACTCAATGGGAGCTGCTGGAAAAATTGAAGATTTCCCCTTTTGATGACAGGCTGCGAAGTATCCGTAAAAAAGCACTGGACCTTTTTGGAAAGTCTTTCCCTATTGCTATCTCTAAAGGCATGGATCTTAACGAAGATGCATCTGCCGGATTGTATGCTTTCTGCCTGGCGCAGTCGCTCAAGCCGGTCGGCTTTGATGTCCCGGATAATTTTCTGCCGGATAACAAACAGCTTGAAACTATTGTCATGGAGACCATATCATGATTCGGCTGAGACTCTTCGGACGTTGCCGCATCTACCACGATCCTGTGAGCCCGGTTCTAAAGGCTCCGGCACAAATAGGCTGGGCTTCATGGTTCAGAGACATTGACCTGGTAACACCCAGGCGTTTTAAAGGAAAGGAACTGCTCTTAAGAACCCGTGGATGGTGGACGGTTGAACCTTCTGAAATTCTAGAAATTGTTGAATCGCACGGAAAACTCATTGTCGGCGACAATGGTGAACTTATGGTTGAGTTTGAAGACGAAAAGTCAGCCGAAATCCTTTCAGCAGCCCTGTCAGATCGATTCGAAGACCAGGTACTTCTTGCCCCCTGATGTAAAAAATCTATGATTATCAAGTAAGCTTAAGATTGATGCCTTCGTAAAAAGTTGGAAAACATCTCTTTTCGTCATTCCTGCTAAAGCCGGGCAAGGAGTGAAGAATTTCCGCTATCCAGTCATTTCAATACCTTCTGGACTCCGGTTGCAGTTTATCCCGTGTGCGGGGCCGGAGTGACGGAATTGGGGCTTTTTACGAAATCGTCAAAATTGTGTAAAACATTTCCTATAATCACTTAATTCAGGCATTTTATTCCCAACGTCCTGGACCAGGAAAGGGAATATTGGAGATAACTATCTGAAAATTAATATTATAGTATAATGTGAGCAACTTGGTATAAATTTTGCTTGTAACTAGTTTTAAACATACTTGGTACTCATACTTTTCAGACTTCAAATATTACATTAAAGGATTTACGATGAGCAAGAACATAGGATTCATTTCTACACGCTTTGCAGGAACAGACGGAGTTTCTTTGGAATCGAGCAAATGGGCTGAGGTTTTTGAAAAAGGCGGGCATAGCTGTTTCTGGTTTGCCGGAGAACTGGATAGAGAAAAGGAAAAAAGCTTTCTTGTCCCTGAAGCGCATTTTCAGAATGAACAAAATGTATGGATCAACGAGAGGGTTTTTGGAGAAAAAAAGAGAGAATCTTCCGTAACCGAAAATATCCACGCCTTAAGATCGTATTTAAAGTTTAAACTCGAAAAATTTATCGACCAGTTTAACATCGAGCTTTTAGTAGTTGAAAACGCCCTGACTATCCCGATGAATATACCTTTAGGGATAGCTTTAGCAGAATACATTTCTGAAACACAGATTCCCACCATCGCTCATCATCATGATTTTTATTGGGAAAGGACCCGTTTTTCCGTTAATGCCGTTGGTGAATACCTTCACATGGCTTTCCCCCCTGATCTTTCCAATATTGAACATGTGGTTATTAATTCTGCCGCACAGAAAGAATTGGCCCATCGCAGGGGGATATCGGCAACGATTATTCCCAATGTCCTGGATTTTGAAAATCCACCTTTGAATGGAAAACGTACCGAAGAGTTTCGTAAAAAATTTGGTTTGAAAACTGATAACATAATGATTCTGCAGCCTACACGCGTTATAAGGAGAAAAGGGATAGAACTTGCCATTGAACTGGTCAAAGCATTGGATAATAAGCGCTGCAAACTGGTTATATCTCATGAATGCGGAGACGAGGGCTTTGAATATGTCGAGTGGATTAAAGAGCATGCATCCGATCATGATGTAGATCTTCGTATTGCGGAAAGCCATATAGCGAGTCCGTGGAATAATAACGGAGACCGTCAAAAGAAATATTCTTTGTGGAATATCTATCCCCATGCAGATTTTATTACATTCCCCAGCCTTACAGAAGGGTTCGGGAATGCTTTTCTTGAAGCTGTTTACTTTAAAAAACCGATACTGATTAACCGCTACGATACTTATATAAGAGATATCGAACCCAAAGGGTTTGACCTGGTTGCTATTGACGGATTTTTAAACAAAAAAGCAGTTCAAAGCGTAAAGGAAGTATTAAAGTCGCCCATGCGAAGAAAAAGAATGGTAGATAAAAATTATGAAATTGCTACAGCCTGTTATTCCTATTCCGTGCTTCGAAAGCACCTCAATACCATGATGCAGAATATCTTTCCTGACAGTGCCCCCCGGATATGCTTTGAACCGACCTGCCGACAACACGAATCATGTTTAAAGGAAGAACAGTATCCTGCCCAAATTGCTGTGTAAAATAGTTTTCACATTTATCACATGTACTTCACAATTAAATCAAAAATCCATTCATTCTGATATGCTATCTTTATCACTTCGAAGTAATACCCTAATGGCAACAACTATGCTAAAATCAAACTGAATTCATTAAACCTGGTTTCTTGAACAATGGATAGAGATCGATCTTGTTGTCCGGTCGGTACAATCCTTAAGGTCAGGTTCGTGCTGCTCAACGGCTTTCCGAAATACCATGTGCTGGATGCGGTGAGCTTCATTTCAGAATGATGGAGTCGGGATATCTTTTCTTCCATCTACTCCAGAGGGTATCATCTGATGGAATTTTATGTAGCCACCTTTTAAAATATAATCCCTGTATGCCCATGAGCCCTTTTTTGTAGGGGTACCAAAGCGTTCCGGTTTCCTTGTCATATAAAACAAACGTGCTTTTGTAGGTCCATCCGGAAGGCGCAAGCGTCAACAACCGATCATCAATTTCCCGGCGGTACACAGCCGCTAAATCGACAAGAGGTCAGTACGCCACCGCAACCTTTTTATCGTTAATCTGAGTGTTGGCAATCTCATGATACCTGAGTTTTGGAATAGAGTAGGCTCGTGCCTCTGTACCGTCTGCAATACCTATAATTCTAGGATTTTGAAAAATTGAAGAACTGCCGTCACTTAAATAGGAGTCGTCAAGAGGAGTAAATGCATTTTTGCCGATTCCGTATTGAAACAATTCAGGCCTGAAGCCAAGCGCTTCTGCCTGTGTAACGTCCCAGCGTTCACCTTTTTGATCTTCTATATATGTTTTCCCTTCTTTTCTTAGGACAAAAGCCGCGGAGGAAATTGATACAAAAATCAAAGCAACGCCGAGAAAAATAACGATAGATATAAATTGTCTTCTCATCATATTGCCTCCTATGGGGGTTATTTTTAATTTTACATTTAATTCATGAGGTGTAAAAAATTATGCTTTTACTTATACGTCGTTATAATCTTCAAAACCTTACATGAATCAGTAATATCCTGTTAGATTTTTGCATGTATTAAAAAGATCATTCTTTCGCTCTACAAAATTTCTTGCTATTCGAATAGCACTTTTGTCTTTGCTGAAGCCTCTTATTTGAACAACTGCATATTTCAGAGGAATTGACACCATCACATGAACATGATCAGGTATAATATGATCTTCAATTACTTTGCACTTTTTTTGTCTTGCCGGTTCCCTGAGTTCTTTATAAATTTTCTTCTTTCTATAGTTCGGTATTCAGGTTATATGACTGGCATTTCCAATACAAAACTTTACTAGTTTTGCAATTGGCTCAGGAAACTATATGTATGATTTTGCAATAATAGGCGCAGGTGTTACAGGCGCAGGAGTCGAAAGAGCTTTAAGCAGATACAAGGGTACTGTCTGTTTAATTGAAAAGACAGATGATGTCTCAAGCGGAGCATCCAAGGCAAA
>JAUWOH010000143.1 GCA_030612225.1 Desulfobacteraceae bacterium | reverse complement strand
TTTTGCAGCTGCCTTTGTTATAGCACTGCCAGCAAATACCCTGTCTGCGGCTACAATATCTGCAGCCGAATACAAAGCCGGCGATAAGGTTACCATAGAGGGCACCATCGAGCCGGGCAAGGATCTGTATATCGCAGTTGCGCAATCGAAAATGTTTGCGCCGGCGGATACAAGCGGCACTTTTGAAGTCAAAAGGCTTAAAAAAGATGGGAAGAAAAAAAAGTTTAACAATGATACAAAGATCCCGCCGCTTTATTATATGCTCACTACCAATCCTGAAGCCTTTGGTAAAGAGGGCAAGAAGAGATTCGGTGGTCCATCGGTTATTCTGGGTAAGGGTAGAGGGATTTACTCCACCACCATGTACTATCTTAAAAAGAAGTTTGGCGATTTAGACGCTGAAGCCAAATCCATGTTGGGCCCCATCAAGTCAGATGATCAGTGGAATTTTCTCAAATACGCCAACGAGTCCGGTTACGGGATCAATACCATAGTAAAAGAAAGCAGCAGGGTGGGCAAGGTAACGATTTTTTCCCGTACCGTAGTCACTGACGAAGGAAGCGGCAAATACTGGGATAAGGGCACGTCAATCAAATTGGATAAAACCACGGGTAAATTTACCGCTTCATTTAAATCTTTTCGCCATACACCACCTGACACCAAATTTGACGTCTATGTCAACGGCGAAAAGAGCGGCTCGTATAATGTGACTAAAAACGGGTTCTGGCTGTCCAAAGGATATCGCTATATGAACCCCCTCTGGATTACTATCGGAGCTATTCTTGTAGGCACATACTTTTCCATGATCGGGGCTGCAGGTGGCATGCTCATGGCGGCATTCCAGATACTGATTGTCCATACCGCCGGGCCGGTAGGAATAAATGCCGCTAACGTATTAAAGCCCTCCAACATGGCCCTGACCCTGTTTTCACCGCTTGGTTCTTTCTATCGGTATGCTGTAGTCGAAAGGCGGGTAGCCTGGCCGGTGGGCATCTCCTTTGGGGTCGGTATTTTCATCGGGTCTATCTGGCTGGGGAAATATGTCTCGGCATACTTACCCATGAAAGCTTATAAGGAGTGGCTGGCCGTCCTCGTTGTACTCATGGGCATTCAGACCGTGAGAGAAATGATGCCCAAAGCCATGGAGAAACGGAAAAACATCAAAGCCATGGTAAAGAAATTCAACGATGCAGTAGCCAAAGCTAAGGCTGACGGCTCTTCTGTTGAAATGGGCAAGATCGAACCTGTAAAAACCGGCATTACGGATTACCGGTTTAAGTTCTGGGGCGAAGAGTTCACGATCAATCCCCTGCTTTTTGCCATTTTGGGTCTTGCCATCGGTGTGGTTTCAAGATCTTTCGGTATCGGCGGCGGGTTCCTTTTGGTCCCGGCTATGATTACACTGGGCGCACTTCCCATGTATGTGGCGGTTCCGATTTCCCTTATCGGCACCAGTTTTTCCAGTATCGGCTCTTTTATTGGGTACCTGATAAACGGTTACTTTCCTGATATGGTTCTGATGATCTGTATTATCATCGGCGGGTTTGCCGGCGGTATGCTGGGCAGCCGCGCTCAGAAGTTGTTCAGCGAGAAAACCCTGAAGATCGTTCTGGCCGTAACCCTGTTCTTCCTGTTCTTCAGGTTCTTTAAAATTGAAATCTGGATATAAGGCTTAAACAGGAAACGTAAGTCTAAATAAAGGGGAGGGAAGGGTAAACTTCCCTCCCCTTTTTATTTCATTACCCGCTTAAAAATAGAACTCGTGCTTTTTGTAGCAGAAATTTTAAAATAGTACATAAAAGAAAAGTTGAACCGCAGAACAAGGAACCGCAGAATTTTGAAGTAAGGTATTCTATCAATTTATAAAAAGGACAAAGCAACGCGATTCCTTACTTCGACATTCGATATTCCTTGTTCGATATTCGATATTTAATGATCTTTTTGGTTCCGGGTTAGGATTGCCAGTTGCATGTTGTTTGTTGAGGGTTGATCTGTTACAGATAACAAAGATTTATATATGACAGTCTCGTAAAAAGTCCAACTTCTTCGTTGTGCTGTATTTCGTAATTATTCAACATACGAGAAGTACGCCTCATGATTATCCCGCTTTAGCGGGCCACGCTTTGAATTTGAACTTTTTACGAAACCATCATATTACACTCACTGAAACATTTCTTGTTTAGCTACGGACAATTGAGCGTCTTTCGCTCAATTAGGGTTTTACTTAAATGGAAGAATTGTTAGACAGCCTATGGTTTAAGATACTTGATTTAATCCATTATTTTTTTTGTTTTCTTGACTATATTTTCGCCCCCTTAAACTTTTTAGGCCCGGCCTTTGCCATATTAACAATCGCTTTTACTACAGTCCTAATAACAAAAATTCTGACAAAAGTATTTAAAACCAAACGATATGAAGCACTGACAAAAGATTTTAAATACTGGTATAATATTCGCCAGGAAGCCATGAAATGCGAAGATCATGAGAAAGCCAAACTCCTTGCCAAAAACATAGACCAGGCAAAACTGAACAAGGTCTATTATGATTTCTTTTTTGAAGGATTTATGCTCGGCCTTGCTACAAAGTATCTTCCAATTTTAATCTTTGTTGCATATGTTAACGAAGCTTATAGAACAGAAAATTTAATCAAGGTTTTCGGGCGTGAGTATATATTCAAATTTGCAGGTTCCGGGCCAAAACCGGTTCTTGTGGGAGGGGTATTCTGGTTTGTAGTGTCAATTCTTCTTATTTATCTATGCTGGTTTCTTATTAAAAGAACGTACAAGAAAGTCATGGCGAAACGGAGCCAGACAGGTTAATGAAATGATTCTTAACCTAAGTTGAGCGATTTTTTGCGAAGAGTTGTACCGAGATATTGATGCATAAGGCTTTGCAAAAACCGCAGGTGCCCCGCAGGAAATGCCCTTGGGGTGCATACCCGTGGCTATGTCGAGGCTTTTTGCGAAGCCTTGATGCGCAAGAGATCGGTGCAAATCGAGTAAAAAATTGTTCAATTTAGGTTAATTATGGAAAACAGAATCTACATACTTGTTTTTTTTCTAACCTCTTTATCGTGGACAATTCTATGCCCGAACCCGGCTTTTGCCACCTGTGATTATGGCCGGATAGAGGGTGTCCATACCCACCAGTTAGCTCATATCTTTTTTATAATTTCCATGGGAATTCTGATCTACCGATTGAGGAGTAAAAAACCTCAACTCCCGTCAGGATGGAAATTCATGCAGTATTCAGCACTCTTTTTTATCCTGTGGAGCCTGGATGCATTTGCGGTTCATTTTTTAAATGAGCAGTTCAATATAATACAGGTAAAAACAATAGGACCATGGCAAATTAAGATAAATGATTGCTTTAATAACAATCTTCTTAAAGTATTTTATTATCTTGCCCGGATGGACTATCTGCTTTTCATGCCGGCTTTTATCTTTTTATATTATGGTTTAAAACGTCTTTTAAATGAAAGCCACCCGGGTTTTTCAAAATTGGATGTTTCAGATCCTGATTTTTCAGAAAAGGATCGGGTATGATTATTTCTTCATTACCCATATCGATTGTCGATCTTGCAGGATCGATCTTGGTAGCAGTCTTATCCCTCTTTTGTCTGAATATTACCCGTAAACTGAAAAAGCAAAAGCCGGGTGAGTTCATATGGGAGTATCTTTTCTGGATTTGCTTGACCCTTGCTCTCTTTGCAGTTTTTAGATCTGCCGGGCATATTCTAAAACATATCCTTTTGCTGTCAGGCAATGAATTGATATCGGATTCGATAAACTCCTTTACAGGTGCTGTTAATTCATTCATGCTTATATTTATTGCGGTGGTTACGTTTTTTTTCACACGGGTATGGAAGATTAATCAGCATATGCTAAAAGATATGAAGGGAAACAATTCCGGTTCAATATTCCCTGTTGATACCAATCCGCACAATGAGTCTTCAGATTTCAGTAGCACCATCAGTTATTCCTTTAAGAAGGATACGGAACAAAAAATATTAATGGAAAACCAGATGGCCCAGGCCGACAAACTTGCCTCTATGGGTCAGCTTTCAGCAGGCATTGCCCACGAGATGAATAATCCATTAGGAATTATTCTTGGATATACCCAGCTTCTTTTAAGAGATGAGGATCACGAAACAGAGCGGTATAAGGATCTTAAAACCATTGAAAAACATGTAAAAAGCTGCAAATCTATTGTTAAAGACCTGCTGAGTTTTTCCAGAAGTTCAAAACAGGAAAGGGAAGCAATAAACATTCATGAGGCAATAGATGACGTACTGAATTTTATTATACAGCATTCCGACCTTGAAAAAATTGAAATTATAAGAGAGTATGACAGAGATATTCAACCTGTAGTCTTAAATGAAAGGAAGATAAGGCAGGTTTTTATGAACCTTATCATGAATGCAAAGCATGCTGTCGGTAAAACAGGAACTATAAAAGTCGTTACAGGTTTAGACAAATCGGCAAAACATATTTATTTACAAGTAATAGATACAGGTTATGGGATTGAAAAAAAGAACCTGTCTCGCATTTTCGATCCTTTTTTTACAACAAAGCCTTCCGGGGAAGGAACCGGTCTTGGCTTGTCTGTGAGTTACGGAATAATAAAAAATCACAGTGGTGAAATTTTGGTGGAAAGTAAAAGAGGAAAAGGTTCCACTTTTACAGTTGTTCTGCCGGTTAACTCGAGACGCAGGGAAACGAATTGATGAAAAGATCAATTTTAATTGTTGATGATGAGATTGATATGCTCCAGCTTTTAAAACGAAGCCTGGAACCTGATTTAAATTGCATAGTTGAAACAGCCATATCCGGCGAACAGGCATTGCGGCTGCTCGAAAATAAGATATTTGATCTTGTTTTAGCCGATATAAAAATGCCGGGCATGGACGGCCTGGAGCTTCTGGAATTAATAAAAAGAGAAAATTCTGACATTACCGTACTAATGATGACCGGCCACGGTGATATAGAGACAGCCGTGGAAGCCATGAAAAGCGGCGCATACGATTTTATTACAAAGCCCTTTGACCATGATACACTTGTGCTTCGACTCGAAAAAGCTCTGGAGAGAAACAGCCTTTTGATGGAAAATATAAGGCTCCAGAAAGAGTGCAGGGAAAGCGATGTATTTCAAAAACTGGTTGGAAAAAGCTCAAAAATGCAGAGGGTGTATGAGACGATACAGATGGTGGCTAAAACGGATTTAACGGTTCTTATCACCGGGGAATCCGGGACAGGAAAAGATCTAACGGCAAAAGCCATACACGCCTTGAGCAATCGAAACTCAGGCCCTTATGTAGCTGTCAACTGCCCTACTGTGCCGGAAAACATACTAGAGAGTGAATTGTTCGGCTATAAAAAGGGAGCTTTTACTCATGCAACACAAAATAAGACGGGCCTTTTTCAGGCAGCCCACAGTGGGACCATATTCTTAGATGAAATAGGTGATATCAGCCCTACCATACAGACTAAACTGCTTCGTGTATTGCAAGAAAAAGAAATTAAACCTTTAGGCGATACAAGAACCATTGAAGTGGATGTGCGCATAATCTCTTCCACAAACCGGAATCTCAAGGAAAAGATAAAAAAAGCCGAGTTCAGGGAAGATTTCTTCTATAGATTGAATGTGCTTCCACTGGAACTTCCTTCGCTCAGGGAGCATCGAGAGGATATTCCCCTTATTGCTAATCATTTGCTGGAAAAACACAACAGAAAATTAAATAAACATGTAAATAAAATATCCGCAGATCTCATGGAGATCTTTATGCAGCGGACCTGGCAGGGAAATGTAAGGGAAATGGAAAACGTCATAATGCAGGGTATATTATTTTCCAGCAGCGATGAAATCACTCCACGGGATGTTGGCTTTGAAAAAAATACACAGAAAAGTGGTTTCATCGGACGAACTTTTCAGGATATGGCGTATAAAGATGCAAAAGAACAAATATTAAAGCAGTTTAATTCCGATTTTATCGGCAACCTTCTTACAATGAACAAGGGGAATGTGACACAGGCCGCACGACTTTGCGGACTTGAACGCCAGGCGCTTCAACAGATTATGCGTCGGTACGGGATGAAAGCAGAGCCTTTCAGAAAATAGACATTGAAAAAAATAGAATATGCACAGATCGGAGTAATACGTACTCCCTTTAAAACACCTGCGGGGACCCCGATACAGCCTGCTGGAGCAGTTGGGGTTGAAGCTAAAGTTGAAGTATTTCCGGAATATTCTGAAGGGCTTGCCGACCTTGAAGGGTTTTCCCATATAATGTTGCTTTATCTTTTTCATCTGTCAAAAGAGTTTAAGTTAAAGGTAAAGCCCTTTTTAGATGGTGAGCTTCGTGGTCTTTTTGCAACCAGAGCTCCTGCCCGCCCCAATCCCGTGGGAATATCGGTTGTGCGTCTTGTTAGGATTGACGAAGCAACGCTTTGCATAAAGGATATCGATGTTGTGGACAAAACGCCTCTTCTTGATATAAAACCTTATATTCCCGAGTTTGACATAAGAAAAGTCGACAAAACCGGATGGATTGGAGAAAAAGCCAATAAAGCTAAAAAAACTCAAGATGACGGGAGATTTGCGAAATAGTGCCTGAACGATAAGACATGTTCAGGCAAATCCGAATACCCGCCTGCCATTAATTGTTTTATCAAATACTAAAAACTTAAAACGTTTCGTAAAAAGTGGTTTTTTACTTTTTTACGAAACCATCAATTATGAATCTTCTTGTTTTGCTTTTTATTATTTTTCTTTCTTCTTTTATCCTTACCATGGTGGGCCTTGGAGGAGGGCTAATATTTTCCCCCCTCTTCGTATTACTTGGCTTTCCCCAAACCATGGCTGTTTCAGCATCACTTTTCTTAAACGGAATTGCCGCAGCTTCGGCTGCCTATATATACATCAAAAAAAAGATGGTCGATTTTTCGGTTTCTCTCCCTTTGATCATCACATCGTCTTTAGGCGCACCACTAGGAGCATTAACAACCCACAAGATTAATCTGAAACTTTTCATGGGGATAATGGCAGGAGTAATTTTACTGGCATCATTAAGGATGCTTTTTTCAAAGCAGGTGAAAGGCCGGGACGAAAGTGTGAGCCAGCTTAGAAGGGCTATAGGCGGCGGACTCATCGGGCTTGTGATTGGTTTTATGGCAGGACTGCTCGGAATCGGCGGCGGTGTCTTTATTGTTCCACTTCTTATCTACTTTCTTGGTATTCCCACAAAGAGCGCTGCTGCAACATCTATGTTTATCGTATGTTTTTCTTCTTTCACCGGGTTTGTCACCC
>JAUWOH010000252.1 GCA_030612225.1 Desulfobacteraceae bacterium | reverse complement strand
CTGACAATATTGGTGTATTTGATATCTGCAATATTCTTGGTCCAACCATAACCGGTATTCGGAATATACTCGGTGTATTCCGTCCCATCCCTAATAAGATCAAACAGGTTTTCTACATTATAGCTTGCGACCTTAAAGGTTTTTGCTTCTATTGATGTTATGAAGCACAGCGAAACAAATAAAATTGATAAAATTATTTTTTTGAACATACCTGAATCCATTTTACCCCATTATTATACACTAATGGTGGAGCAACCTGTCTTTATCTGCCATTATCGCTCAACGCCTCCTGAATGTTATGGCATTTAATGCAAGAGATCAGCGGCGCGGTTTGCCGCGTCCGCTGAATTGGCGAAAACCGGAAATGTCCACAGTTTTCCCACCGGCGCATAATCTTTAAAATGGCAGCTTGAATATTTTTGAATTGTTTTTCGCTCCAAAGCTGTCCAGCGCATTTTTCCCAAGGTCAAGGCGGCTGACCAGTTCATTATTTATAGAAGCTAAGTGACTAAACTTTAACTTTAAATCATCAGATGGACCATTCACCTTTGCATAAACAGCGGGTCTTAGTTTTCTCTCTAAACTTGCGGACTCCTTTTTTACTAAATTCCCCACAGCTTTTTTCATAATCTGATCAAGATCCGATGAAATATCTGTTTCATAGTTATCAAGGGTTCCTGTTATATCAACCATTAAGCTAAATCCGGTTATATCAGATAAAGTTGAAGAGATGGTTTGCGCAAAAAGTGAATCCGCCCTTCCCCCTTCAGTCGTAAACTTTACAGATCCAAAATTTGCAACAGTCTTTATTTTAACAGCCTCCCCCTTTAATTGACTGTTTAGTGTAAGATTCATGAGGCCTTCTTTTAAAGTAAGCGGCAATTCTTGATGGTCAGACAAGGTCATCTCCTGCAACTGATATCCCTTAATACGCATATTCAGGGTATCTTTTGATTTAGTTGGGACAATATGGTCAAGGCTTCCTTTTATTTCAGCAGATTTTACGCCTTTTAACTTATCTCCTGAAAAAATAAATGTAAGAGGTATCCCAAGTATATCCTGATCCGTGGTAATATTTCTTATTTTGCCACCGATATCCCCGGCTTTAAGCTTTACAGACGCGTTTATATCGCGAATCAAAAAATCAGGGAGAGGAGATTTCTCTTTATATACAATGTTTATCCCCTTGCCTCTCATGGGCTTAACGGCTTTGTGCCCGGTTTTTTTATCCTTTTCTGCGCGCTTTAGAGCCGGCTTAATTTTTTCATACCAGAAAAAGGCCCTGTCTGTCCATTCTCCGATTTTTGGCCCCAAAATGAGACGGCTTAAATTACCAAGGCCGGTTGGTGAAATTGAATATTTAGCCTTTAGTCTGCGAATATCTTCGAGTGGCGCTTTTTTCGCCTCATCCATACGTTTTTTCAAAGATGCCAGGCTTGTCTCAAACTCTCTATGCGCATCTTGTATCTGTTTAAGATCACTGTCGATATCTTTTTTGATTTCAGCCGCTTCACTCACACCTTCCAATATACCGCTCACCCCCTCTTTTTTTGCGGATTTAATTTTTTCGATCCGTTTTTTATATTCATCAAGTTTTTCTTTGTCCGGGATTTCATTTAATATACGCTCCCATTTCAATTCTTCAGCCTTTATGTCACTATCAAGTGTTCTTATCAGTTCAAGGGAAACAAGATTTTCTTTCTCAAGGATCTCATCGACATCGGGAATTTTCAATGAAGGCAGAGAGAGTGTTTTGCCTTTTCTTTTCTTTAGATCGTCTGAAATTTCCCTGGGTTTTTTTCTGATTGCACCGGATTTTCCCCTATGTGTATTGATTTGTACCTGGTCAAGGTTCATTTCATCAATGACAACCTTGCGTCTTAAAAGATTTAATCCGTCAAGAGAAAAACCGATATCCGCGATCTCCACTGCGTTTGTCATGGGTTCGTCGGGATTGGTAATCTGAAGACGTTTCAAAACAAATCCAAGTGGAGAGAGAGTTAAATCAGCATCATCCAGCTCAACTTTTGCCCCGACCATATCTGTTCCGTATTTCTCAATCATTCTCTCTACAAATACAGGCGCAAAAACAAACCAGATAAGTGAGAGAAGGACGGCAAAACAGAAAAAAAACATTAAACCCTTCCAGCGTATCCACTTTTTCATGATGCACCTCCCCATCCCGATGCTGCTTTATAAAGATTGTAAATTTTGCCGGCCCTTAAGCCCTGCACGATTTTGGTCTTTTCTACCCATGCCATGACATTTGTACGGTATTTAACGATTAATATATTCATGATGATGAAGAGGGGGATAAAGAGGATTAAGGAGAAGAGAAGACTTCCCATGACAATGGAATTGTTGAAATTTTCAAGCCGCCATAAGGTAGAATTATAGATAGATGTCCATAGCCCTTCAAGGTTACTTGCAGTCAGGACAAAAAGGCCAATCCTGTGAAACAGTGGATCTATAATATAAGCGATTGCCGAAAAGACCCCCAGCCCTACTACAAATGCTGAAAGATTTACCCGAAGAAGCAAAACCAGCAATAGAACAAGAAGATTATGCAGACTCAAAAACGGTGTCAGACCCGCAATCATGGAGAAACAAAAAGCAAGACTGATCTGGTGCGGCTCAGCCTCTGAGTTTAAAGCCTTAAACAGTTTAAAGAGAATTTTAAGCATTTTGACCTCCTATTGTTTTTCAGCCTTTCCCATGGGGTTCAAATCCTCTATGTCTCACCATTAAAAACAAGTAAAACCCTTTCTATCATATTCAATGCGGCCCGGCATGTTGTGCCGTTGAGAACCATGATGCTACAAAACGACAGTTAAATACTGCTTCTAAGTTGCCCTCTGTTTGAGGTTGCAATTTCTTTTCAATAGAGAAGTTTTTCTGCTTTACCGGAATGTTGTGAATTCTAGCTGCACGGTGAACTGTTGCAATTATTGTAATGAGGATTCGCGAGTGGACAACCCTTGGAAATCATACTTTTTGATTAAGGCATACAGGAGCGCCCTTGAAACTCCCAATTGTTTCGCGGTCCTGGATTTGTTCCAACTATTGGAAACGAGAGCTGATTCCAATAATTTTTTTTCAACCTCATCTTTCGACTTCCTGAGAATGTTAGGATGTTGCTTGGCTGAACATTGCAAGACGCTGAACTTCCAGTTAGTTGTCAGGTAATCAGGCAGGTCATTAACGCTGATGCACTTCTTGTCACTTACCTGGACAGCTCGTTCCAGGACATTTCGTAGTTCTCGTATGTTTCCAGGCCAGTTCCAATCAGACAAGATATTTGGTATCTGTGGATCCATTCCACCAATATTAAAGCCATATTCGCGGTTGAAAGACTCAAGAAAATGCAGGGCAAGAAGGTAAATATCATCTTTCCTCTCCCTTAGTGAAGGGAGGTTAAGACTAAGGATGCCCAAACGATAGTACAAATCACTTCTAAATGTCCCTTCCCCAATCATCTTTTCCAGGTTTCTGTTTGTGGCTGAGATTACACGGAAATCGAGCCTTACGATTCTGTTCCCCCCTATCCTTTCGATTTCGTGGTTTTGTAGAACCGACAATAGTTTCGGCTGCATTGACAGGCTTAGTAATGAAACCTCGTCTAAAAAGATTGTCCCTTGGTTAGCCAGCTCAAACTTTCCGACCTTTGTACCCTTTTTGGCGCCGGTAAAGGCCCCTTCTTCGTAACCGAAGAGCTCGCTTTCCAGGAGGTCGGCCGGGATTGCTCCGCAGTTGACGCGGATAAACGGGCCGTCTTTTCTGGGACTTGCCAAGTGAATGGCATGGGCAAAGAGTTCTTTCCCTGTGCCGGTTTCTCCGGTAATCAAGACTGAAGAGTTGCCATGGGCATAGTTTTCAGCCAGTTTCTTGCTTGCTATAATCTCATCGCTCATTCCGATAATATTTTCAAAGGTATATTTTGCCGCCCGTAACTTGCGTAATTCCTGTTCGTAATATTTTAACCTATTCTTTGTCGAATTGTATTTTTCAAGAATGTTTTCCATCTCCCTTGCATCTCTGAAGATTGTAATCGATAAGGCCCCTATGATTTCGTCGCCTATTTTGAGAGGGATACGGTGGATGAATGTCATATCGCCGGTTATCGTCCTGAAGGGGAGACCGAATCTGGGAACGCCTGTCTTCAGAACCTCAAGCAGTTCATTATGGTGAGGCACCGCCACTGAAAAATGTTTTCCTATTATACCGGAGTTTTTTATTCCGGACAGCTCTTCATTCTTCTTGGTCCTGAATAGACATATACCGTCTTTGTTAATGACAGTCATTCCTATATAAGGATTGCAGTCCAGGGCATCCATAACGAATGCTTTTTCATCGGTTGTCATGCCGCGATTACCTCCCTCCGCAAGATTTGCACGCCTTGAACTTGAAGCTTGTAACGAAGCTGCCGGATTTTGATTTTTTACGAAACTGTCAAACTAAAATTACTGCAAAAATAACAGATGTTCATCTTAGTGTCAAATAAATTTACATGTAAAGATATTTAGCGCTTATATTGTTAATAGTTTCAGTCTGTTATGAAAAAGAGGCGCATAGGCTGTATTAATTATTTATTTATTCCCGGTATATCCCTCAAAACTCATCTTAAAAAGTATCGTAAATACAATAGGTTGCCTGGAACACACCGAGAGATGAGCCTGGCCCCAAAATTGCTTTACAACATGTTTGTGGCTTGTGGATGTTGTGTGAGTTGTCCAATGCTTTAACCTTAATATTGAGTGGAGGATTTAAATCATGGCCTTGTTTGCGTTCCTGTCTCAAACAGACAGCATTGCGGCTGAATATTTTAGTAAAGTCCTGCACAAAGGGGAAACCCACAGATTGGTGATTGTGCCTTCCGTTGAAGAGGCGCAGAGGCTTCACCCCGATTTTGTGATGGTGACCGCCTATGATGAGTATAATGAATACACCCTTGCAAAGGCATGGAGTGAAGAAATTAAAAGGACTTTACCATCGACAAAACTCATCCTCGGAGGCCCCGCTCTCAGGAGCAGGCCGGTTGCGTTCTTCAAAAATCTTAATGCCGATTACGCCTTGAGAGGCGAAGCTGATTTTACATTTCAACCGCTTGTGGACGAAATTACAAAAGAGAGACCGGACCCGGAA
>JAUWOH010000099.1 GCA_030612225.1 Desulfobacteraceae bacterium | reverse complement strand
ATGAAAGCTGACGAAATATTAAAAAAACTCGATTCAATAAAAGACATTCCCACTTTGCCGACCATAGTTTTTGAGCTGAACGAATTGCTCCAGGATCCGAATACACCAATTACAGAGATAAGCGATATTATAGAAAAAGACCAGGCTATGTCCTTAAGAGTATTAAAACTTGTCAATTCAGCATTCTATGGTATCCATAAAGAAGTAAATGATATAGGGAACGCTATAGTCCTGCTTGGTTTTAATACTGTACGAAATGCTATTGTTTCACTTGGTGTGATAAATTCATTTTCAGGAATAAAATCTCTTGAAGGATTTGATATTAGTGACTTTTGGAAGCATTCACTTGCTGTTGCCGTAGTCAGCAAAAGCCTTGCAGAAAAAACTAAAATAGCATCGCCGGACGGTTGTTTTGTGGGCGGATTGTTGCATGATATAGGAAAGGTTATACTTGCACAATATTTTCAGGATCTGTTTGAAAAGGTGTGGAATGCTGCCAAAAAAGAAAATATCTCCTTTTATGAAGCTGAAAAGAAAGAGATTTCAATAGACCACGCAATAATAGGAGCTCATCTTGCAACAAATTGGGAGCTCCCTGAAAATTTTATAGACGTTATTCGCTGGCACCATGACGTACGAAATGATTCGGAAAGCAAAAAAATGATATTGATAATTTATTTATCAGACATCATAGTAAACAGTTACAATGCTGATCCTGACGGCAATATTGATTTATCTGCGATGCACCCTGCAGCCTCTAAATTTCTGAAAAAGCAATTGGGAGAAGTTGATAGCTGGTTTACTGAAGTTGAAAACGATATTCAATCCTCATATCAGTTCTTCTTTGCAGGATAGTTGACGGTTTCGGGTTGCGGAATAGAGGTTGCGTGTTGAAAGTCAATTATGAATATCGAATATCAAACATATTAAAGGATGAACGTCCAACATCGAACGTCCAACGTCGAATGTAGAATAATGATGTCGCTTCGCTCTTCAAATTATTTTAAGATCGAATAAAAACCAATGCCGAATATTTAACACCTATTTGTGTTTCTTTTCAGCTGTTTTAATACTCGTAACGAAAAAGTTAATTAATTCTTCTGTTTTATCCTTTTCCGTTCAACATTCGATGTTGGACGTTCGATGTTCATTTTTTACAGTCCCTTACTTTTCGCGAAGCTATAGGTTTATGGTTAAATATAGTCCCCTCTGTTGAATTTTATTGTCTCAAGTGATGATGTAACCAGTGCCTTGTTCAAAATATCTTTCAGACCGTCATCTTCCACAAGTGAATTTAGTACAGGCGCCAGATTTTCCTTTTCCTTTTCCATTTGCTTAACCAGGGGATCAATCTCTTTTAAAGAAAAATGTGGATCTTTTAGTTTTTGCTGGTATTCATCAAGAATGTTTAAAAGATTTTCAACCCGGTCAATAATAGGTCCATTTTGTGAAGGAGATAACATATTTAATTGTATTGGAGAAATACTGCTTGTTGGTGGTATCTTTTGATTCCCGGAAATTGCGTTTGAGGATTTCTCAACTTCATTTTTTAAAACCGCCCCAAAGTTTATGCCTTGAGCATTTTCATTTTTGTTGATTTTCTCAGGATAAAGACTCTTTTGAATATTTTGGTTGTTTTCAATCTTCATTTTTTTAGGTTCCTTTTCTATTTTTGTGATAAAATAAATCTAAATAGATAATACGCAAAAACCGTGCTAAGTTTTCAATTAAAACAGCTCCAACAAATTTTCCACCTCACCATAGCCTTATAATTTAAGGGCGATAGGGATAAGTAACAGAAAACATAGATAAAAATGTCTTTTATCCATGGATGAATATTCGAGGACGGTACGTTTTTTTCTTGATTATATTTCGATTTAACAAAAACGGTGGGCAAATAAATTTAAAAGAGGTAGGCAAATATTTCCTTTTTAAGGAGCAGCCCTTAGGACTTTAAAGAGCGGCCTGACGGCCTTGAGGAGCGTCCTTTCAGGACTTGAGGAGCGTCCTTTCAGGACTTGAGGAGCAGCCCTCCGGGCTTTAGGAGCGCCACTGCGTTGGCTTGAGGAGCAGCCCTTCGGGCTTTGAAGATCGGCCTTTCAGGCTTCGCATTCGGTGGGTGCAACACAAAAAAGTTGCAAAACGAAAAAGAATATCGAATATCGAACAAGGAATAATGAATGTCGAAGGAATGTAGCGAAATTTGATTTTAAGGAGAGTTTAATTGGCTTTGCTGTATCAATTATTCGGACAGCAAAACTTTTATCGCACTTAAAACTTTATAATTCGACATTCCTTGTTCGATATTCGATATTTAATCAGCGTGGAAAGAGGCTAAACGGCTACGCCTGATCAGTGCAACTTTTTTGTGTTGCACCCCAAGCGGCCTTGAGTTTTTGCCTCAAACGAAGTGCTCCTTAAGCAAAGCGCTCCTCTCTATAGTCGAAGTCTTTTCCTTAATAACTGCTGCTGATATTTGTATATAAATTTTGTTAAGGCTTTCTCTTCATTTTTATCAATACTAACAAACTGTAATGCGCAGCAGTTTTTCGGTTTAAGCGAACCTTTTATAACTCTTACTATTGTTGCTTCTTTAATTTGAGATTTAAAAGATTTTCCTTCCATTGGAAATATCAGTTCGATATCTTCAAAGCATTCTCCGATTTTAATAAATTGTTTATTTTCAGATTCGGACATTTGGCCTACAAGAGCAATAAGGGTGCCGCCAAGACTGACATCAAGCACAGTCATTTTAAGAAGTTTCGAATTTATCTTGATATGAAGGCTTGTTCCAGGGGGAACTTCCAGTCTGAAATCTTTTCTCCTTTGTTTCCGATTAATGAAATCAGGAAATTTCATCTTTATTTCATCATTGTGAATCTCTCCACCGGATGTTTTAAAAGTGTAACTTAAATTATCTTTTCCAGTAAATTCAAAATGCATTTTGATGTCGTTTAAACCGCCGAAAGCCGGCTGGAAATCCTTTGGAGAATCGATCATAAATGCACTTTTATGTCTGGAGGTGAGTACATCCGTAATAATGGTAAGACATTCATAATCCTTACCAGGCAGACGCATTTTGATGAGTGTTTTGTCTTTTTTTATCGTTTTAAGAATATCTGCTATGTTTTTACCTTCAAATTTTTCCATGAGCTATAACCTTGCTATGCTTTCGGCAAAGGCAGGATCCTGCAAAAGTTTCTTGGCAAAATCGAGATATTTCCCTGTGATAGCCCTGACTGCAAGTTGCAATGCATAAGGTTTAATAGGCTTTTCCAGAAGGTAATTAACATCAGAGGCCAGGCACATATTTACAATATCATCACTGGCCATTCCGGAGATAATTATGGAATCTTTATGGGCTGTAGGAAATCTTTCTTCTATGGAATCGAGAAATAAAAAGCCGCTTTTCCCGCCAAGGAAAACATCAACAACAAAAATAGCAACACCGATCTCTCTGTTAAGACAGTATGATATGGCTTCATCGACATCGCTGAAAGTCACTATGTTTCCCCATGCATAGAATTTTTTAATAATGCTTGCGAGGACCTTGCATACACTTTGATCATCATCAATTATAATAACATCCAGGCCATCCGACATCATTTTCTCCTTGTTTACGATAACTACAGTAATTGAGCGCTCCTTGGCGCGGCGTAGCCGAAGGCGAAGACGGGTCGCTTAATGACCGCTACGCTTGAAGAGCACTACGTTCAAGGAGCGCTTCCTGTCGCGGCGTCTTGTCGGGTCGTAGCCACGCCCCAGACGTGGCGAAGCCTGAAGCCGAAGACGGATCGCTTGAGGCTAATTTCTTTAAAAGCTTCAAAGCTCGAAGGGCTGCTCCTCAAGGCCGCTTGTCTGGGCATAGCCGGAGGCGAAGCCTGAAAGGCCGCTCCTTGAGTCCCGAAGGGACACTCTTCAAAATCGAAGGCTACCCCTTTTTATACACTATTTATCAGTGATTTACAATAAAATTCCGTACTTTTTAGTATGTTGCGAGGTACGGGTTACGAGTTGCGGGTTACAGGATACGGGTTATAAAACATGAATATCGAATATCGAACCGCAGCAGTAATGAAAAACACTTCGAAATTCGACATTCCTTGTTCGACCTGTCTGCGTGCAACGCACAGGCAGATATTCTGTGGTTCAATAATCAACAATCCACAAGTTAATTACATTGACTATCATCTCGCAACTCCCAACCCGTAGCTCGTAACATGATATGTAAGCTAAAAAAAAGGTCATTAAGTAACAGCGACAACAAATTGCCGTTACGATGTCGTGCCTATTACTCTTCTTATCAAGTCGTTGGGACAATACTCGTTATTCAACAAAACAGTTACCCTGCTTCCGGGCTGGGCAAAAGGAACTGATTGGCCATCGGTATCGATAATATCTATTATTTTATCCTTAACTACCGGACCTTTTTTTCCAAGGACTTCGACATCATCACCTTTGAAGATTTTGTTTCTAACCTCAATGTATGTCAAGCACCGACTTGCTTTTTCAATTACTTTTCCAATAAACAGATGGTTGCTTAAAGGTTTATTTTTCGTATAATTCGGTAATATCTGGTCAGGATCTCCAAAATAGAAGCCTGCGCAATAGCCACGGTTGTTTATTGAGGCAAGTTCTTCAATCCACCTTGCTTTGGTTTCATAATTTTCAGGTGATGCATAATAGCTGTCAATTGCTTCTCTGTAAACTTTCACAGTTGATGCAAGATAGTTGATTGACTTCATTCTGCCTTCAATTTTAAATGAATCTATGCCTGATTCGATAATTTCCGGGATGTATTCAATCATGCACAAATCGCTTGAATTAAAGATATAGCTGCCACGATCATCTTCAGTCAAGGGATAGTATTTATCGGGCCTTAATTCCTCGACAACGGCATACTTCCATCTGCACGGGTGTGTGCACATACCACGGTTGCTGTCTCGATTCGACATAAAACTGCTGAGAAGACATCGCCCTGAGTAGGAAATGCACATGGCTCCGTGAACAAAAGCCTCTATTTCCAGAGAGCTTTGTGAGGCAATCGCATTTATTTCATTTAAAGAAAGCTCTCTTGCTACATTTATTCTTTTAACGCCCAGCTTTTCCCAGAACAACACACTTTTATAATTAGTTGTGTTGGCCTGTGTACTGAGATGTACAGGTAGATTTGGTATAACATCGCTTGCCTCCATGAATATTCCAGGATCGGAGATGATGACAGCATCTGCACCTATTTTTGCAATATATTTCAAATAATCCGTGACCGCTTTTTGTTCAAAATTTCTTGAGTATATATTGCATGCCACATAGACTTTAACCCCTGTTTTATGTGCATATTTTACGGCGCTTTGAAGTTCATCATAGGTGAAATTTCCCGAAAAGTTTCTAAGACTGAACTCTTTGCCGGCAAGATAAACCGCATCCGCTCCATAATGTATGGCTATTTCAAGTTTTTCAGGATTTCCGACAGGAGCAAGAAGCTCTACTTTATTGTTTTTTTGCAGCAATTTTGTTCTTTCAAATATATTTTTTGACAGGATTTACAGGATGCTCAGGATTAAAATTAACATAAAAAATCATCTACCACCCGTAGAACGGGTGTTTGATAAAGACCCCTCGAAGGGGACATTGCTATTCCTTTAAGATTACAATCCAGTATCAAGGATGTAACCGTCAAGCTAAAGGGCTATGAACGTCGAACATCGAACGTCCAACATCGAATTTTGAATAAGGTATTCTGACAATTTATAAACATAGCGGAGCGAAGCGATTTCATCATTCGATGTTCAGCGTTCGATGTTCGACGTTCAAAAAACGCTTTGCTCTGGCGTGTATCTAAATCTCTATATGTAAGCGTTTACAGGTGTCAAAGTTCCTGGGTTCACGGTTTAATGTTAAAACCGTGAACTGTGAACCTTGAACCTGACAACCCGAGTAGTTACACAAAATCTTGTCTATCCTGTTATCCTTTCAGAGTCTTTCAATATACGCGCTATCGTTTTTTCAAGACTTCCCTGCCATGGTTTTGTATTTATCCCAAAATGTTTTTTAATCAGGCCGCAATCAAGGGCGGAAAAAGCCGGTCTTTTTGTTCTGGTAGGGTATTGGGCGGTTGTTATTGCTTCAACGCTGGATACTTTATAATTTTGGTATTGACTTGCAATTTCAAATATTGCTTTTGCAAATTTGTGCCATGTTGTTATTCCAGAACCGCAATAGTGGTAAGTTCCCCAAGCAATTTTAGAGCTTTGAATAATTTGTTTTGAAATATCCACAACAGCTTCAGCCAGGTCGGCCGCACAGGTAGGACAACCGTATTGATCTGAAACAACTTGTATTATCTCATTTTCTATACCGAGCCGAAGCATGGTTTTTACAAAATTATTCCCGTATGCACCATACAGCCAGGAAGTACGCAGAATAATATGTTGTTTAAGAATAGATCGCAGCTTGCTTTCGCCTTGTTCTTTACTTTTTCCGTAAACGCCAATCGGTGATACAGGGTCCGACTCGGTATAAGGTTGGCCTTTGCTGCCGTCAAAAACATAATCCGTAGAGATATGAATGATCGGTATCCGGTTTTTATCACAAGATGCAGCAAGGTTGACAGGTCCATCGCTGTTTACTGAAAATGCAATTTCGAGATCTGTTTCCGCTTTGTCGACATTTGTATATGCACTTGCATTTATAACAATTGAAGGTTTAAAGTCAGCAAGGGTTTTTTTAACCTGAGATGTGTCCGTTATATTAAATTCCGGAAGGTCAAGAGCCAGGAATGAAAAATCATTTCTTTTGCATTCTCTAACTAACTCTGAGCCTAGTTGCCCTTTTGACCCGATGATTAAAAGCTTCATGTGCTTTTCTCCTTTGAGGGAAGCTGATTTGGAAGAAGGTCGCAAAGCTTAAGGTTTTGTCTGTCTTTTTCAGAGATAATTGGATTTATAACAGGCCAATCTATAGCAATATCGGAATCTGCCCAGTTGATGCCGCATTCATCTTCCTGAGCGTAGAAATCAGAGCATTTATATAAAAAATGGGCTGTTTTGCTTATCACGCAAAAGCCGTGGGCGAAACCCGCAGGTATAAAGAGCTGGTGTTTGTTTTGATCAGACAGATAAGCACCTGTCCATTTGCCGTATGTTGATGAGCCGTACCTGATGTCAACAGCCACATCGAATATCTCACCTGTTATAACCTGGACAAGTTTTGCCTGGGGATGTTTAACCTGATAATGCAAACCGCGCAAAGTACCTTGAACGGAAAAAGAAAGGTTGTCCTGAACAAAGACCCTGGAAATACCAGATTCCTGATATCTTTCATGGTGATAAGTTTCCATAAAGAATCCACGGTCGTCTTTGAATACAGCCGGTTCAATAATAAGGACACCCTCAATCGATGTGGTGATGATATTCATTTGTCGCTTCGCTCCCGTCTTCGCCTTCGGCTACGCCGTGGCAAGCCAGATTTAAGGTTTATGGGTTCAGGGTTCAATTCTAAAAGAGTGCCTAAAGTGAGTCCCGCCTCGGCGGGATTGTGGTGTCGCTCTGCTCCAGGCTTCGCCTTTGGCTTCAGGCTACGCTTTTCAAGCTACGCCCCGACAAGACGCCCCGGCGCCATTTTTTTATAAAATAAAATGTAAGCGTTCACAGGCACCGCAGCTGCACGCGATCAGGGCAACCAGCATAGCAGACTATAGCTGGTCGCCCTGCTCACGCACATCTGCAGCACCTGTGAACGCTTACAGGACGGAGATTGTGCGACTTTTTTGTTCCGAATGGGCGTGAACGGATACAATAAAATAGACAGAATTCCTTAACTTTAGTCACTTTAGCTCACTTTAGACACTTTAGTCACTTAAAACATAGTATGTCTGGCACCCCCTTCGAGGGGTAAATCAATGCCACATCCTTCGGGCGTGGATTCTTTACTTCAACGCTAGATCAGAAGATAAAATCAGCTCAACTCCAGCTTCACTTAGCAAAGCAGCTGCAGTCCCTTCCTTTTTCTCAATTACAATTACCTGGTCAGGTTTAAAGCCGAGAAGCCATTTTCCCACAAGGAATCCTTTTTTGGTTTCTGCCTGCCAATGGGGGTTACGGATATATTCATGATGGGATATTTTTCCATCAGACCTGTTAATGGTTTCGAGTAAAAACCAGGGAGCTCTTGCCAAGTGGGCTTCTATTTTTCCTTCAGGTTTTTTGACAGGTGTAAGCCTGCGTAATTTGTCAGGCTCATGGCTGTGTATTTTAACGCTGGTCATGACAACCTGGGAAAAGGTTTGAAGGATATTATTCTCCAGATTGTGGCCTATACGATGGGCGAGTTCAAGAGAACAGGAACGAAGAATAACATCGAGATCAACAATAAAACGGCCTCCTGCCATACGACTTAAGCACCGTTCTACATGTTCTACGCGGGGATGAGTTTCAACCAGCGATATGATTTTTCGTTCAGTATCGCGGTCGATGGCTTCATCCATCAGATCACGAAGTGCCCGCAACAGCAGGTTGCCTCCGGACCAGAAAATAAAAATTGACACCGCACCTGCAGCCCACCTGTCAAGTCGTAAACCATAGTATGCACCGATAAGACTGAAAACTACAACCAATGTGGAGAGCCCATCAGCCAGATAGTCCCGGGCGTCGGCTTGAAGGGCTTTTGAATGCAGTTTTTTACCTGTGTGAAGCTGGTAAAACCCGAAAGAAAAAGTAATTACCAGGGAAATCAACGCAACCGGAAGTGTAATAGCAACATCAGGGAGTGTATTCGGCCCTAAAAGTGCCCGCCTGCCGACTTCATAGCCTGCGAGAATTACAGCAATTGAGGTAATTAGCGTTGCCAGTGTTTCGGCTTTGTAAAGGCCGTATGGAAAGGAAGGATGCTTCTTTCCGGCCAGCCAAAGACCGGCAAAAGCAGCAGCAGATCCAACCACATCAGTAGCAGAATGGATGGCATCACCGACAAGTGCTGAAGAGCCACCAAGAATGCCGGCAACACCTTTGCCTAAAGATAGCAAAAGGTTGAGTGCAACTGAAAGGGCAGCTCTGCTCCGGGCTTTTTTAATCTCTATGTGGGCGGCAACAGCTTCTTTAGCCTGTGGTTTATCAACTTGAGATGTTTTTTCTGTAGATTTCATAAAAATAAATAAAGTGAACTAAAGTGCCTAAAGTGAGCTAAAGTGCCTAAAGTGCCTAAAGTGAGCTAAAGTGCCTAAAGTGAGCTAAAATGCCTAAAGTGAGCTAAAGTGCCTGAAGTTAATGTGTCGCTCTGCTCCGGTTTTCGCCATTGGCTAAGCCCAGCAAGCCATCTTCGCTTCTTGTTACGGCGTAAACTAAGGTGAAGCCTGATTGGCCTCAGGCTATGCTTTTCAAGATACGCAGGGACAAGACGCCTTGGCAAGACATCATTTTTTATAAAAATAGAATAGACAGAATTCCTTAACTTTAG
>JAUWOH010000168.1 GCA_030612225.1 Desulfobacteraceae bacterium | reverse complement strand
CGTGGTGTGGTCTGGGAAGAAATCATGATATATCTTCCTGCAAGGATACCGCTTCTTTTACTTTCCGCCACAATAGGAAATGCAAGGCAGATCGCCCGATGGCTTTATAAAATACGCTCTAAAAAATGTATCGTTGTTGAGGAGTTAAAAAGACCGGTACCGCTTTACCCGATCTTTCTTCATCCTTCAGGAACGCTTTATCCCCTTATGAGCCCAAAAAACTCAAAAGGGAAGAAGAGAATTTATAAAAAAGTCGTTGAATATATGAGCACAAAACGCCCTCCTCTTCTTGCCGCTCCTCGCAGATTGCCCCCCTTTGATGAGATCCTGCTAATTTTAAAAAGATATAATCTCCTCCCCGCCATATTCTTCCTTAAATCCCGCGCTGACTGTGACAGGGCTCTTGATCTTTGCATGGAAAATCGTCCAGGTAACAGGGAACATGAAATACCTCTTTTTGAAAAAATCGAAGAATTAACAGCGCAAAGCTCACATATTGCACATCACCGCCAGCGTTGGCATCTTGAACATCTGGCTGTGGGTGCCCATCACAGTGGTCAACTGCCTGCATGGAAGATGGTAATAGAAACCCTCATGACTCAGGGGCTTCTTGATGCTGTATTTGCAACATCTACCGTGGCGGCAGGAGTAAATTTCCCTGCCAGAACAGTATTATTTCTTAATTCAGACAGGTTTAACGGAGTGGAATTCAAACCCTTAAGCCCCACCGAATTTCATCAGATGACAGGCAGGGCCGGTCGGCGCGGTATGGACAACATAGGGTTTGCCATTGCGATCCCGGATAAATTCATGGATATCAGACTGACCGCAAAGCTTGTAAATTCCAGGCCTTCTGATGTTATAAGCCAGATAAAAATCAACTTTTCAATGGTACTTAACCTGCTGTTGTCCCACACACCAGGTCAGATAGAAGATTTGCTCGAAAAATCTTTTGCAACATATCAGCTTACAAAGGGAAAGGCACCAGACTTCGCCTTAGGCTTCCGTCTACGCCCAGCTTCCAGCGGGGCTACGCCGCGACAAGACGCCGCGGCAAGGGAAGGGAAGGAAAAGAGGGCTTATCAAAAGATAGCAGTAGATGATAGCAAATTCCTGTGGCGGGATTTTCTGCGGCATCTTGATTTTCTTAAAGAAAAAAAATATGTTAACAGCAACGACAGGTTAACGGATGACGGAATCTGGGCATCCAAGCTCAGGGTTGACCAGCCGCTTTTGATAGGCGAAAGTTTCAGGTTGAAAATATTCCCTGAATCCGATCCTGCCCTGCTTGCTGCAATTATTGCGTCATTAGTGGATGAACGTGGTGCAGATGATAATATTGATAAAAAATTTTTTCCCAAAAGGCTTTTGACGTCTTTCCTTAATGTAAAAAAAAGGCTTAGACCCTTTTCAAAGGAAATGGCATCCCGAGGGTTTGAAATAAGACAACTTTTTTTAAGACCGGCTGTTGCGATGTACGCCTGGGCAACAGGCCAGTCATGGGAAAAGGTAGTAACTGTTTCGGATTTAGAAGAAGGAACCCTTGCCATGCTGGTCCTGCGCACTGCGGATAATCTAAGGCATATCAGAGCCCTGGCCAGTGTATTCCCGGAAGCTTCGGAAACCGCTGAAACAGCTATTGAGTTAATTTTGAGAGAGCCGGTGGTAACGGAGTGACCGCTCCCTACTTTCCATCCAAAACTTCTCTTATCTTAACAGACAGTTCTCTCAGTTTAAAAGGTTTTTGAATAAATCCGTTGCATCCTCGCTCAAGTATTTCCGCTGCTTGCCCGCTGATGCTGTATCCACTGGAAAGAAGAACCTTTAATTCAGGATCGATTTTTTTCAAATTGTCATAAAACTCTTTACCACTCATTCCAGGGATGATCATATCCATGATAACCATGTTGATCTTTTCCTGGTTGCTTTTGTATAGTTCAACAGCTTCTTTTCCACTCCTAGCAATCATGGTCTTATAGCCCAAAGCTTTCAGAATTTCCTGGTTCACTTCAATGATCATTTCTTCATCATCAACAAGAAGAATTGTCTCCGTACCCTTTATGATTTTCCGGGTTAATTCTTTTTCCTGTATGACTTTTTTATCGGATGCCGGCAGATATATATTAAAAGTAGCCCCTTTACTTTTTTCACTGTAAACATCAATAAGACCGCCATGATTCTTTATAACTTCAGAAGCGGAAGCCAGACCCAAGCCAGTGCCCCTGCCTTTTTCTTTGGTAGTAAAGAACGGATCAAAAATCTTTTCCTGTATTTCCTTATCCATACCTGTCCCGGTATCAACTACAGACACCTTTACATATTCTCCTTGTTTTAACTTTAAATTTCCGGCAGAGCCTTTGTCAATTACAACATTTTCTGACAGTAAATGAAGGTTCCCACCTACGGGCATGGCATGCAAGGCATTGATATAAAGGTTTAAAAAGACCATCTCCATCTGTCCCTGGTTTACTTCAACCACCCATATTTTTTTTAAAAATTTTGTATGAATCTTTATTTCTTTTTTAGCCCGGCCAAACATGCTGGAAGTTCTTTTAATAAGCTTATTTAGATCCGTTGCCCTGACTTCATATCCCCCACCCATGGCAAAGCCTAAAAGCTGTCTGGTAAGCGAACTGCCGTTTTCAACATATCGTTCTATGTTTTTTATTCTTATATAATGGGAATGGCTTTCATCGATGTCCAGCAGCATTAAAGATGCATTACCCTGCATACCCATTAGAACATTATTAAAATCGTGGGCAATCCCTCCTGCCAGACTGCCGATGGCTTCCATTTTCTGTGAGTGTTGGAGTTGTTTTTCCAGTTTTTTCTTTTCCCTTTCCGCTTGAAAAATAGCGGTAACATCGCGAACAACCTCCCTGAATCCAACCGGCTTATTTTTATCGTCTTTGATCAGATATATAGAGAATTCAATGGCTCTTGTTGCCCCATCCTTTCTGATAATCTCAAAATCTTTTACCTGTGCCGGTTCGCCGGTCCGGCGCACTTCATCCATGATTTCATTAAGTCTTTTTGAGTTTTCGGAATTTGTATATTCCCGGTTATTCATGCCCATAAGTTCTTTGCTGGAGTATCCCAGAATTTTGCAAATGGAATTATTAAAAAAAGTAAAGTTTCCTGCAAGATCTGTTTCTAAAAATCCTTCTTCAATATTTTCAATGATGGTTCTATACTTTTCGTCCTGCTGGTGCATCACTCTGTCAGTTTCTCTGCGAAGATTAGCGTTGTATTGTACATGGGAACCGAAAATAAGAAACATGCATAAAACAAGAACGCGGGTCAAGGTCTCAAACATGTCCTCACCAATAAGATGATGAACAATATTTGCTTCAGGAGATAAGAAGAAAAACATAAAGGATTCGAGAATCCAGTAAATAGCGGCAATCCCGATTCCGGTTATTACTATCGAATCCAAAAAATCTGTACGATATTTAGTTTTTCCTCTCATTTGATCCTACCTTGAAAAAGTAAAATGTGACTACCATATGTTGTAGCTGGTAATAGTGTATAGTACGGGATATAGTGTGCTAACAAAATTGAAGTAACCGTTCACAGGTTCAAAGGTTTACCCGCCTTTGGCGGCGCTGTAGGCGACCAGGGTTCAGGGTTCAAGGGTTGTCCGTGTTCCCATACTTCGTTGTGGGAACGTACATCCGGCGCTTAAGAGCCGGTGATGTTCATATTTTCGTGATATAATTGACAATTTGCAATTAACTATTCACAACTCTCAATTTTTATATAATAAATAATTGTCATTTGCGAATTGTGAATTGATAATTGTTAATGATGACCCGCAATGACAAAAAAAATGGGATTAACCCGCGCCTGCGGACCAACCCCTATATTTTCATGGTGCCGGAGGCGAGAATCGAACTCGCATGGACTTGCGCCCGGAGGATTTTGAGTCCTCTGCGTCTACCAGTTTCACCACTCCGGCTTTGGGTTCGTTCTATATTAAAACAGGCTGAAGTTGTCAATAGCATTAAAAATATCCTTTGCCGGCAATTCGCCTTCTCTTAAAATTCGCAGTGTCTCAACTGTTGCATCAATAACCGTTGAGCCTGTGCCCCCTTTTAGCGGTCCTGCATCAAGTATAAGATCAACTTGATCTGCAATCTTTGATTCCAGATCATCGATTTGAAAACACCCGGCACTTCCTGAAAGGTTTGCGCTTGTTCCGGTAATCGGGCCTCCGGCAGCATTAACCAATGCATATGCAACATTATGCCCCGGCTGTCGGATACCTATTTTGCCTGTACCTGAAGTAAGATTAACGGGAAAGTCTTCTTTTGATTTAAACACAATTGAAACTCTGCCCGGCCAGAATCTTTCCATGATAACTGATGCGGCATGAGGAATGTTTTCCACAAATCGGTCCAGTTTATCTTTATCTTCAACCAAAACTAAAATCGGATTGCTCTCAGGCCGCTTTTTTATGTGAAATACCCGGCTTACCGCTTCGGCATTAAATGCATCCGCTCCCAATCCATAAAGACTTCTTGTTGGGAATACGACAACTCCTCCATTTCTTATTATACGGGCGGCTTCAGCGATTATAGCAGTCTCAGGATTGGTGGAATTTACCTTCCTTACTTTATCAGATGCCTTCAATTTTTTTTGCTTTCTTTTCGACCTGCACTGCCATTTCAGATTTAAATTCCTCCAGCTTTCGAGTAAGTTCAGGATTAGAAATAGCAAGTATCTGTGTCGCAAGGATACCTGCATTTCTCGCCCCAGGTTTTCCTATTGCGACTGTTGCCACCGGAATACCGGGAGGCATCTGTACAGTAGAAAGAAGCGAATCAAATCCTTGCAGGCATGAAGAATCAATTGGAACGCCGATTACCGGCAAAGATGTATAGGCTGCTAATGCTCCTGCAAGATGTGCAGCATGTCCTGCGCCTGCAATAATTACCTTTATCCCGCGCGCCCGGGCAGAAGACGCAAACTCAGCGGCCCTCTTTGGACTTCTGTGGGCAGAAGCAACGGTCATTTCAAAAGGAATATCGAACTTTTTTAATACAGCCGTGGTTTCCTCCATAACTCCCAGGTCTGAATCACTGCCCATTACAATTCCCACTTCCGGGGATTGTCCAGGTTGTTTTGTATCTTTTCCTGTTTCCAAAAACTGCCTCCTTTATCTTCGGTATATTAATTTGCCACAAAGCCACCAAGGCACGAAATAAAATATTCACTGCAGAGTTGATTAAATATAACGTGATCTGCCCGAAGGGCTTGGGTTTATTTCTTTTCGCCCCTCTCAGCGAAAAGAAATAAGATGAAACCCTCTGCGTGCTCTGCGTCTCGAATGAGCGGAGCGAATGGGCGGTGAAATAATACGATCTGAATAAACACCTTTGTTTTAGTTATTTAGTCGATTTTTGGTTTCGCAGTAATTAATCCTCATTAATTGCTTCTGCCAAGCGTTCCAGTACATCCTGCTTTTTCTCATCAAGCTCCTTTCTGCTAATAACCGCCCCTTTTATACCGCCGTTTAACGCAATTTCAGAAAGAAAGCACTCTCCGCTTTCTAAAATGTGAAGGTCAATGTGGGCAAAAGGAAACTTTCCCCGATCCATAATGCTACGGCAGAATTCTTCTTTATTTTTATCCAGTACATACGAGCTACTCGTTCCGCCTGAGGAAATATTCATTCTGAAATTGTGTGGATTATGCCGTGAATAGGCCTCAACATAGTTTCCAATAATAATTATGCGGACATCAGTAAAATTTTCCAAAAAAGGCTGAAGAACAAAAGGATAAGAAGATTCTAAAAGGGCCATGTGGCTGTACAGGGATTCGACAGTCTCCCATCTGCGTATACCGTAGCCACAGTGCATGTGGTTCTCCTTGGTAACAACCGGGCCGATGGCATGCCTGTTGTATAAATTTATGGCTTCAAACATCTCAACCCGTCGTGTGATTGCCTGTGTATGGGGCAGCATCAGGTCCCTGAAAACCAGGGCCTGCATAACTTTAGAACTGTTTACTACCTGTGAAAGAGGTGATGGGAAGCAATGCACTCCCCGTTCAAGAAGATCGATCAGCATCGATTGTTTTAGCTGCTTTGAAGCTAACATACCGATAAAGATATCTCCTGGGCCAAGCTTATGATATAGCTCTTTTAATTTCCTGCTTCCTCTGACAATCATATCATTTACCGGTTTCGCTTGAGGAGCGTTTTACTTGAAGAGCGCTTCGCTCAAAGAGCACTGCGCTTGTTGAGCGCTTCGCTTGAGGTAAAAATCCAAGGCCGAAGGCTGTTCGTCAAGTCCCGAAGGGACGCTCATTAAAGCCTGAAGGGCTGCTCTTTAAGCCACGAAGTGGCGCTCCTCAAGGCCGTTTGTCGCGGCGTAGCCAGAGGTGAAGCCTGGAAAGGCCGCTCCTTAAGTCCCGAAGGGACGCTCTTCAAAGCCCGAAGGGCTGCTCCTCAAGTCACGAAGTGACGTTCCTCAAGTCAGCCGCAGGCGAATGCCTCTCAATACCCAGCTCTATTAACCTGTCAAGTAGTTGACCGAAATTCAGTCCGGCAGCATTTGCGGCCTGGGGCAAAAGGCTTGTGGAGGTCATGCCCGGGATTGTATTTGTTTCTAATACATAAATATCGTTATCTTTAAGAATCATGTCGGTTCGGCTGTATCCTTTGCACGAAAGCGCCTCGTGAGCCATTTTTGCATAAGCCTGGGCTTTTTGGGTCAATGAATCATCAATCCGGGCAGGACATATCT
>JAUWOH010000320.1 GCA_030612225.1 Desulfobacteraceae bacterium | reverse complement strand
TGAAAAACCGCTGCAACGCAGTAGATGGGACTTTTTACGATGCCATATAGGGTTGAATTATTTTCGGTGTTCCAGATACTTCAACACTTTCCTCGTTAACAGTTTTACACTGGAAGGCCCGCTGCGAATATAGAAAGCCTCCTCATTATTCGTATTTAGAAAAACAGGCCTCGGACCGTTCACACTCAATCAGAATGATTTTTATTCTTTTTTTGTTTCCCTGCTGTTAAAAACCTCAAACTGATTCGCAGCATAATATTTTATAGGATGACCAAGATCATCAACAACATAGATATTTACAAGATCACCTTCTCCAATTTCGGTTCCATCAGATTTTGTGGCTTCAGAGAGCTTCCAGGCCAGTCTCCATGCCACTACATCAGAATTCAAAGCCTTTTCTTTTTCACCTGGAGAGAATTCAGTCACCCATTCGGAATTGACATGCTTTTGGAAATGAACTCTAAAGCCCTTTGGTTTCCTTATCCAGCCATCATCAATTACTTTTAATGCTTCAACAACTTTCATTTGTGCCTCCTCCAAATTTTTTGCGTTTTATCAGCATCCGAACTGTTTGACCTGCTTTCAGGACATATCATTTCCCTCTCCATGAAATTCAGGCAAAACGTCCCCATGATAGTGATGCACATCCAATTGCGGAAAGGCTATGGTTATTCCTTCCTGATCAAAACGCAACTTGGCTTTTTCCAACAGCTCGCATTTGCCCGTCCAGTAATTCAGATTGTCCACCCAGCATCGACCTCCGAGTTCTATACAACTATTAGCCATATTCAAAACATACACAGCAGGCCTTGGTTTAACCTTCACCCGTGGGTCCTCAATCATAACAGCTTCCAATACCTGTTTCGCTTTCAAGAGGTCCTGGTCATATCCGATACCAAGGTCAACTTTAACCCGCCTGGTGCCTGTGAAGTGGTAATTGATAACATAATCATTGAGAATCTTGGAATTGGGGATAAAGACCGTCTTTCCGTCAAAGGTCTTCATACGGGTGTTAAGGATGGTGGTGGCCTCTATTTTTCCAAGGAGGTCTCCTACCTTTACAGTATTACCGACCTTGAAGGGAAGTGTGGGAAGTAAAGGCCGGAAGATAGCAATAAGGCCGACCGCTGCCAGACCTGTCGCTATTAGAATACGGCGGATGACGATAGTAGCCATGCCCGCCTGTTGCAAGGCGGCTGCGACAACAGTAAAGAGCAGAATGATGTAAAAGATACTGCTAATAGTTGAAATCATCTGCGGCTTTAAAGCAGATTTCTCAAGTACGCGCCTTAATAGCTTGGTCAACACCTTGAGCAAAATCAAACCTATTACCAGGATAACCAAGGCCTCCACAAAATTTTGGCCGTGCAAGGCAATTGCTTCACCCAATTTTTTATACTCCGCGAATTGACCTTCCATTATTTCCCCCTTTTATCTATTGGTTTAAGAAAATCGTAACAATTCAGCCATTTTTTTTAACAAAACAGGTATAAATGACAGGATGTTTTCCTTTACCCTATTAATATCTTAAATCAAATCCTTATTCATCTTCCTTGCCACAAGGGCCTTTGCAGCATCGCGGCTTTCCCCGCGAATATCGGCCTTGGCTGCGGCCCATTTGTATGCCTTCTCTTCATCGTTAGTATAGATTGCACACCACCTGAGTCCTGCCAGAGCACCTAACCCATTTGAGTTTAGCTTGAGGGCCGATCGGAATGATTCCTCGGCGGCCTTGTAATCTTTGTTTTTATACAGGATCCATCCTTTGAGGTCATGAGCAATGTAGGAAGCAGGGGCAGCATTGACGGCCTGATTTAACAATTCAAGGTCGAGGGGGCCTTTTTCACCCCAGGATGAGTGGAGATAAAAGGCCTTCAGGGCACGGCCTAGAAAGTCCAGGCTTTCCAGGGTGGTCTTTTCATGCCACAAAGCCTTGGCCACCTGGTCGCCCGCTAAGGGAAGACCGCAGGTTTCCAACCATGCCAGAAATCCTTTGTGAAATTCTGTGAGCTGATCCTTTGGTTTAAAAGTCAGGTCGGTGGTCCGTTCGATATGTTCTTCTTTTGAATCTGTCAGTTCAAGCAAGACTTGAATCTTGTCGTCCTTTTGTTGGATCGTGCCTTGTAGCCAATAACGGATGTCCTGTTCTTTGCCAATTTTGGTTGTATCAAGCCGGGAACCTTCGCCACGACAATAGGCCCTTAACATCGTCTTTTCAGGAAAAATTTTTTTGACCCGCCAGCCAAACCAAAACTCCTTGAACCCTGTGTGAATTGCCACAATGTTTCCCAGGAGGAAATGAATGGCCAGTCCGGTTCCGTCGTAGGCCTGCCCCTCTTGAGGTTGAAATGGAAGAACGACCAGCCTTGTTTTGCTTTTGCCTTGCTGCTCCATAGTCTCTCTCCTCTTTATATTTATTTTAGCCCTTACCGTCTGACGATTTGGATAAGTTAAAGGGTGGGAAACTTGAGTATTAATTTATCGCCTATGAGCTACTTGTCACGGCATCTTGTCGGGGCGAAGCTTGAAAAGCGTAGCCTGAAGCCGGAGGCGACGCCGGATCAGCTGTGAACTATGAGCTCACTTAATCCAGCCGGTAATTCGGCGCCTCTTTTGTAATAATCACGTCATGGACATGGCTTTCACGCATCCCTGCCGCACTTATCTTGATAAACCGGGCTTTATCCTTTAGTTCTTCCAGAGTTCTGCATCCCACATATCCCATTCCCGCCTTAAGCCCTCCTATAAGCTGATAAATATTATCGGAAAGAATGCCTCTATACGGAACGCGTCCGACAATACCTTCTGGAACCAGTTTGTCTTCTTCAGCTTGTTCACTTTGATAATACCTGTCCCTGCTTCCCTTTTTCATTGCTTCAAGTGATCCCATACCCCTGTACATCTTGTAACTTCGACCCTGGAAAATGACTAGTTCACCCGGACTTTCCTCTGTACCGGCAAAAAGCCCTCCGATCATTATTGCATGCGCCCCGGCACCGATTGCTTTTGTAATATCACCTGAAAATTTTATTCCGCCGTCAGCAATGAGCGGCACGCCGGTTTTGCTCGATATCGACTTGCAGTTCATTATTGCGGTCATCTGGGGCATACCGATACCTGCAATTATACGGGTGGTGCATATGGACCCCGGCCCGATACCGATCTTGACTCCGTCCACCCCGGCATTAATGAGATCCTCGGCCCCTTTTGCGGTACCAACATTACCTGCTATAAGTTCAATATTTTTAAAATTGCTTTTTAATATTTTTACAGCGTTAATAACATTAGCCGTGTGTCCATGGGAGGTATCTATCAGTAAAACATCAGCACCCTCCGCCAAAAGTGCGCCGGCCCTCTCTTCCATGTCAGGGCCGACACCTATAGCCGCACCTACCCTGAGTCTGCCCATTGTATCCTTGCAGGCATTCGGATATTTTTTTATCTTTTCAATATCCTTTATTGTTACCATGCCCTTTAGCAATCCCTTTTTATCAACAACAAGGAGCTTTTCAATTCTATGTTTATGTAAAAGCTTCTTGGAATCTTCCAGCTCTATCCCTTCTGAAACGGTTATCAGGTTTTCTTTGGTCATAACTTCAGACACCTGTCTCCCCAGATTTGTCTCAAATCTCAAGTCCCTGTTTGTAACAATACCCACGAGTTTATCTCCCACTGTAACAGGCACTCCTGAAATCCGATACTCAGACATAAGTTTCAACACATCCTCCACATGCTGATCAGGAGCTATTGTAACCGGATCGATTATCATACCGCTTTCAGATTTTTTAACCTTACCAACCTCAACAACCTGGCTTTCGATACTCATATTCCTGTGTATAAAACCTATACCTCCTTCACGCGCCATGCTTATGGAGGTTCGCGCTTCAGTTACAGTATCCATTGCAGCACTTACCAGGGGGATATTAAGTGGAATATTTTTAGTTAACCGGGTACTGGTATCAACATCTTTAGGCAATACATCCGAATAGTTGGGAATCAACAAAACATCATCAAAGGAATATGCTTCTTCGGGTTGTATTTTTGTCATTGGTTTCCTCCGTTTTGCAAATTTGATGGCGTCGTAAAAAGTCACATCTACTGCGTTGTAGAGGTTTTCAGGAACTCGACATACTATATTGTATAGTCTCTCGTCCCTAAAAAACCACTACGCCTTTTTATCCCGCTGATTTT
>JAUWOH010000508.1 GCA_030612225.1 Desulfobacteraceae bacterium | reverse complement strand
ACAGACAATACTTCAGATTCATTCCATGCCTCTTTGTAAGTCCTCACATTTGAAAGAGCATCATAAACATCGGCAATGGCCACTATCCTGCCAAAAAGAGGTATTTCTTCCTTTTTAATCCCGACAGGCATTTCTTCAGAAGTTGCAAAATCCTTTATTAATCTTCCGTCTAAAACATTTACAGGTCCGGGATAACCTTTTCCATCCCACCGCTCATGGTGAGTCAGCGCAACTATTAACGCCGCCTTATCAAAGTCGGATTGACGGTCTAAAAACAGCTTGGCTCCAAGAACGGTGTGCTGCTTCATAATTTCAAATTCTTCTTTGCTGAATCTACCAGGTTTTTTCAGTATCACATCTGAAATAGCCACCTTCCCTACATCATGGAGCATCGCAGCCATACGAAGAACATCGCGGTTTTTATCTATTTCTTTCCTGGAAAGATTGCGCTTTAAAGCCCATTGTTCATATATTTCTACAGCAAATGCTCCTACACGGTTTACATGTGCTCCCGTCTCCTTGGGATCACGCATTTCGGCCATCTTGATCATACGAAGTATATTTGCCCGCGTCATCTTGGCACGTTCCAATGCCAGGGAAGCAATACCGGAAAAATGCATCATCATCTTTTCGTCTTTTTCAGAAAAGGATATCAGATTGTTATCAGCATCCTTGGCATTAATAATCTGCGCTACGCCAAGAATGTCTCTATTTGCCGCTTTTAGCGGGACAGTAAGAACCGAGTGTGTCTTGTATTTTGATGCATCATCGAACTCCCTGCTGAATTTGTATGGTAATCCCGGTTTGAGGCTGTAAACGTCCTTCAGATTCAGAGGCCTGCCTGTGGCGGCAACATAACCGGCAATACTTTGTTTATTTATAGGTAAAGTGAAAGTGGAATAAATTAGTTTTTCACCTTTAGCCAGCCGCTTTTGCAGTGTATCGTTCTGTGTGTAAGTAAACTGAAGCGAGTCATCATAAACTATGTAGATTGAACCGGCATCAGCATTAACAAATCGACGCGCCTGTGTTAAAACATGTTCCATCAAAATATCCAAGTCGCTTACCTGGTTGAGTTCGACCATTAAATTAGCCAGAGTGTCCAGCTTTTCTTTTTCACTTAACATGGTAATTCCTTTGAGATTTCCCCTGTCCTGCCGCATATCCCGCTTGGGAGGTGGATGTAACTTGAGGAAAGGGGAAGATGAATGATGCAAGAGTATTTAATTTGACCCTTTATACCAGGTTGTGGCATATATAATTATTAAAGCTTTTAAGCAAGATGTTTTATAATTCGGCAAGGCTTTTGAGAAAATAACCTTTTCACTCTTTTTCCCAACAATGCTGTTTGCAATATAAGACTATGTGTGGTATTTATTTATTAATTGTAGAAAGTTCTAAAGGAGTGCTGACCCATGAGCCTGATAAAACTATTTATATGTATGATTATTATTTTCTTTTCAACCACAGTATCGGCTGAATTTTATAAATATGTCGATGAAAATGGCAACACCTGCTTTACGGATGATTTCAACAAAGTTCCTGAGGATCAGAGGGCAGGCTTGAAGGGGTATGAAGAGTCCGAAAGTAGTGATACA
>JAUWOH010000389.1 GCA_030612225.1 Desulfobacteraceae bacterium | reverse complement strand
GATAGAACAGTGCCTTGCTTTTTGGTTGTTTTTTCTAATAGAAAATCAGCACCGCAGTCCGGGCATTTTCTATCTACGGGTTTGTCCCATGTAGCGAATGTGCATTTGGGAAAGGTACTGCAGCCGTAAAAAATTTTTCCTCTTTTGGATTTTCTTTCCACAAGGTCGCCGGTGCAATGCTTTTCAGGGCACTTAACTCCTGTCGTTTTCCCGTGACCTGTTGAATTGACGGACTGAGTGTTCTTGCAATCAGGATAGCCACTGCATGCAAGAAATTTACCATAACGACCTGTCTTTAATATCATTGGTTTACCACATTTTTCACATACTTTATCAGTAATTTCATCCGGGGAGAGTTCAACCGGCTTTAACTTGCCTTTTTCATCACGGATGTAATCCCTGGAATATGTACAATCAGGATAACCGCTGCATGCAAGAAAGTGACCGTTTTTACCGACTTTGATATTAAGGCCTTTGTTGCATTGCGGACATGACAGTCCTGTCGGGAGGCCAACGCCTTTCATGCTGAGCATCCCCTCTGACGCTTCGTCCAGTTTCTTCTTAAACGGGCCATAGAAGCGGGTAAGAATGTCGAGAGAATTAATTTCAGCAGATTCCACGCGGTCCAGATCATCCTCCATCCTGGCGGTAAATTCCACATTGAATACTTCCGGAAAATTTTTTACAAGAAGGTCGTTTACGATAAAGCCGAGTTCGTTTGGCACGAAATATCCTTTTGTAAGCTCGACATATCCTTTGCCCCTGATTGTTGAAAGGATTGCCGCGTAGGTGCTGGGACGGCCTATTCCGTTTTCTTCAAGCTCTTTTACCAGGGACGCTTCTGAAAACCTTGGAGGAGGCATGGTGAAGTGTTGTTTGGGTTCTAACTGTAAAAGTTTTAATATCATGCCTTCTGAAAGTTCAGGAAGCTGTTTTGTTTTCTTTTCACTTTCAATTGCTTCATCCACTGACATGTATAGAGCCATAAAGCCGGGAAATTTAACTAAAGAACCGTTTGCAGAAAATATATAGTCACCGGACTTAATTGAAACTGCAACCTGATTGATAAGAGCAGGTTGCATCTGAGATGCAACGAACCGCTGCCATATAAGACGGTATAAAGCGAGCTGCTCTTTTGAAAGATGAGGCGCTACTTTTTCAGGTGTGTTAAAAACGGACGTGGGCCGAATCGCCTCATGCGCATCCTGAACTTTTTTTCTATTCTTAAAAAATCTTGGTTTATCAGGGGCATATTCTTGTCCGAAACGCTTTTTTATCAGCTCAAGTGCTTCTATTGCTGATTCTTTTGATAACCTGGTGGAATCGGTACGCATATATGTGATAAGTCCGACAGGTTCACCGGAACCAAGTACGATGCCTTCATACAACTGCTGGGCTATAATCATGGTTTTTCTTGCAGAAAATCTGAGTTTTCGTATGGACTCCTGTTGCAGTTTGCTTGTGATGAAGGGGGGCAGAGGGTTTCTTTTCCTGGTTTTTTTTAAAACTTTTTCTATAACAAAATCTTTCCCGGACAGCTCATTCACGATAGCAGAGGATTTCTTTTCGTCCGGGATTTTAATTTTCTTTTCTTTTTGCTTAACCAGTTTTGCCGTGAAAGGGGGAGGAGAGTCACCTTCAAGGTGAGCTGTTATCGACCAGTATTCTTCAGAATCAAAAGCCCAGATAGCACGCTCTCTTTCACATATTATTCGCAGGGCAACAGATTGCACCCTTCCTGCGCTGAGGCCGCCTTTTACTTTACGCCATAACAGGGGAGATGTCTGGTATCCAACAAGTCTGTCGAGTATTCTTCGTGTCTGCTGAGCTTCATACTTGTTTTTATGAAGTTTTTTAGGAGCGGCGATTGCTTCAATTATGGCGCTTTTTGTAAGTTCATGAAAAAGGACCCGGTGAAACTTTCTTCCCTTTTTTTTCAAAACTTCAGATGCGTGGAACGCAATGGCTTCTCCTTCCCTGTCCGGGTCAGGTGCCAGATAGATGTCGGTCGCGCTGCCTGCCGCCTGTTTTAATGTCCTTATAACTTTTTGCTTTCCGGGTATATTTATATATTTTGGTTTGAAACCGTTTTCAACATCGATACCTATTTCCTTTGCAGGAAGGTCTTTTATGTGACCAACGGTTGCGGCTACATTATACTTATTGCCAAGATACTGTTTTATGGTTCGAATTTTAGTTGGTGATTCAACAACTATTAAAGGTTTGCTCACTTTTGTTCCTCATATTAGTTTGTTCAATTTTTAAAACCATGTCCTTCGGGCGTGGTCAGAGATAATTGGCTTTGCCTTAATAAATAAGAGTGACTAAAGTGAGCTAAAGTGACTAAAGTGTCTAAAGTTGTGGTGTCGCTTCGCTCCAGGCTTCGCCTTTGGCTACGCCCCGGCAAGCCGTCTTTTTTTATAAAAATAAAATAGACAGAATTCCTTAACTTTAGTCACTTTAGTTCACTTTAGTCACTTTAGTCACTATTTGGATGATACGGTAAAATATTTTCCAGGGGATTGCAGGACAAATCCCTTTAACTCAAGCATTAAGAGTGTACTTAAAAGTTTTCCGGGCTCAATGGAAATCTTGCGTACAAGATCATCTATATGTAAAGGATATGGTCCAAGCGCATCAAATACTATCGCTTCATCCGGTGAAAGGGGATCAACTGTTTCGGTTATTTTATTTTTATCTGCGTTGTCCTCACCTGTGCAAACAGCCATTAGAGGGGACAGTTCTTCAATAATATCCTGGGCATGTTCAACAAGCTTGGCCCCCTGTTTAATAAGGGTGTGTGTCCCGGTACTTTTAAATGACTGGATGCTGCCGGGGACGGCAAAGACTTCCCTGTTTTGCTCTGCCGCAAGTCGCGCTGTTATTAGCGAGCCGCTTTTTTTAGTGGCCTCAACTATCACAGTTCCGAGACAAATGCCACTGATGACCCTGTTTCGTAAAGGAAAGTTATGTGCCTCGGGCTCCGCATTAAGGGGGAATTCGGTAATAACAGCACCGTTTTCAGCGATTTTATGAAAAAGTTTCAGATTTTGTGCGGGATAAACTCTTTCAAAACCACTTCCAAGCACCGCAATAGTTGTACCCCCGCCTATAAGTGCGCCTTCATGGGCGGCAGTATCAATTCCTATTGCCATACCACTGACCACGGTCATTTTACGGGAAGCCAAATCGGAACAAAGGCGTATTGTAGTGGAGATGCCGTAGCTAGTTGCATTCCTTGATCCTACAACAGCTATACATCCTGTTGAAGTGTTGAGAGAACCATAAACATATAAAAAAGGCGGAGGATCAGGTATTTGAAGCAACAGGGGAGGGTACTCGGAATCAGACATTGTAATAATCCGGTAACCTCTTTGTATTGTATTATCAAGCTCCTTTCTGACCTGGTCAGGCAGTTTATGGTTTTTGATAGCAGAGGCAAGGCGACGGGTCATGCCTTCAACATGCAAAAGTTCATTATAGGTTGACTGCAAAA
>JAUWOH010000220.1 GCA_030612225.1 Desulfobacteraceae bacterium | reverse complement strand
GGCTATGAAAAAAGGGCTGAGCAGGAAATAAATGAGCAAATTTTTCAGGCTTTAATAGAAAAATCGGATTTCGAAGTACCGGACACAATGGTTGATTATGAACTTGAAGGCATTGTTGCAGAAGCTGAACGGTCTTTTGCTTACCGAAATGTATCCATGGAGGATATGGGACTTACCAGGGAAGGTATTGCTGAAAAATATCGCGATACTGCTTTAAAACAGGTTAAACGGCATCTGATTTTGAACAAATTGGTTGAACAGGAAAAACTGACTTTATCTGATGAAGATCTGGAAAATGGCTTTAAAGAGATGGCGGATAACTTTAACCAGTCGGTTGAAGAAATAAAGAATTTTTACAATCAGAATAAGGATAAAATTGAATTTTTTAAACAGACCTTACTTGAAAAACATGCTATCAGACTTATAATTGATAATAGCGCGGTTGAAGATGTGAAACCTGAGGTCGGGCAAGAGTCTGAAGAAAAACCTGATAAGACGGAATGAAACTAGACATTTGAAAAATGTTAATTTTTGTTCAAGTTCAAGGAAGGCGAAAATTTTAACCACAGGAATACATGTAGTATTTCGAGGATTAAAATTTGAGCCTGACGCAGAAATTGGACAAAAAGTAGCGTTTTGCAAAGGTCTCGAAACCCCGCCTGTAGCGGAGGCAGATAAGCACAGACTTCGAAATGTGCCGTTACGCAAAAGCATAATAAAGGAGACGATCAGTGACACTAATACCTATGGTAATAGAGCAGACCAGCCGAGGGGAGCGTGCTTATGATATATTTTCAAGACTCCTCAAAGACAGGATTATATTTCTTGGAACAGTCGTAAATGATGATATTGCAAATGTTTTGATAGCTCAGCTTCTCTTCCTTGAATCAGACGACCCTGACAAGGATATAAATTTTTATATAAATTCCCCCGGCGGTGCGGTTACATCCGGTTTAGCCGTATATGATACAATGCAGTATATTAAGCCGGATATTGCAACAGTATGTATCGGCCAGGCAGCGAGTATGGGTGCTCTTTTGCTTGCTGCAGGAGCAAAAGGAAAGCGCTATTCTTTGCCCAATTCAAGGATTATGATACACCAGCCCATGGGTGGATCCCAGGGACAGGCATCTGATATAGCCATACAGGCCAAGGAAATTCTTCGAATGAGGGATACGTTGAACAGAGTGCTGGCATTTCATACAGATAATGACCTGGAAAAAATTCAAGAGGATACGGACCGTGACTTTTTTATGTCCGGTGAGGAAGCTAAAGACTACGGAATTATTGACAATGTGATAGTTAATAGAGATGATATTGACAATTTAGAAAAAACGGAGGCGTAAGATGGCAAAAAAAGAAGAAGAAAACAATCTTTTCTGCTCATTTTGCGGAAAGAATCAGAAAGAGGTTACGAAGCTTATCGCCGGACCGGCAGTCTATATCTGTGATGAGTGCATTCAGCTTTGCAGTGAAATAATTGACGAGGAAAGTGAAAAGGATTCAAGGGATATTGAAAATCTGCTTATCCCAAAAGAAATTAAATCGATGCTTGATGATTACGTGATTGAGCAGGAAGCTGCCAAAAAAATTCTTGCCGTAGCAGTTTATAATCATTACAAACGCCTCGACTCTCCGATTAGTACGGGAGATGTGGAAATCCAGAAAAGCAATGTCATTCTGATAGGGCCTACAGGTTGCGGAAAGACTCTCCTGGCACAAACCCTTGCAAGGTTTTTAAACGTTCCTTTTACCATAGCTGATGCGACAAGCCTGACAGAAGCCGGCTATGTTGGAGAAGATGTTGAAAATATTATCCTTTCACTTCTTCAAAACGCTGATTATGATGTGGAAAAAGCAAAGCGGGGAATTGTCTATATTGATGAAATTGATAAAATTGCCAGCAAGTCCGATAACCCTTCCATTACCCGTGACGTTTCAGGGGAGGGTGTACAGCAGGCGTTATTGAAGATCATAGAAGGAACAACAGCAAGCGTGCCGCCCAAGGGTGGAAGGAAACATCCCCAGCAGGATTTTGTAAAGGTTGACACTTCAAACATACTTTTTATCTGCGGCGGGACATTCAATGGCCTTGATAAAATAATTCAGCGCCGTCTCGGAGCGAAGATAATGGGTTTTGGATCAAAAATAGTCAAGCAGGAAGAAAAAAATATTGGCCAGATTCTAAAAATGATTCGCCCCGAAGATTTGATTAAATTCGGGCTGATTCCGGAGTTTTTAGGTCGCTTGCCTGTAATTGCAACACTTGACGAACTGAATGAAAGCGCTTTAATAAGGATATTAACGGAACCTAAAAACGCTTTGCTAAAACAATTCAAAAAGCTTTTTGAAATGGATGGTGTAAATCTCAGGTTGACGGACAGTGCCCTTTCTGCAGTTGCAAGAGAAGCGGGAAAACGAAAAGCAGGTGCAAGGGGGCTTCGTGCGATTCTTGAAACATGTATGCTTGATATTATGTATGAGATTCCCTCCAAAGATAATGTAAAAGAATGTGTAATCGGTGAAGATGTTGTGCTAAACAAAGAAGATCCGATATTGCTCTATGAACAGACAAAAAAACAAGCATAACGGCATCTTGCACTGCGGCGGGATTATTTTCCGTCTGATTTTAATTTCAAAACGAGATAAAAAATATGGTAAATCTACCTAAAATTTTCACAGATAATGAAAAAGATGATAAAATTGATTCATCAAAGTTAATTCTTCCTCTCTTACCCTTAAGAGATATAGTGGTCTTCCCTTTTATGGTTGCGCCCCTATTTGTAGGTAGAACAAAGTCTGTAAATGCTCTTACTGATGCGATGAATAAAGATAAAAGTGTTTTTCTTGCTACACAGAAAAAAGCCGGTGTTGACAACCCTTCTGAAAAAGACATCAGCTTAACCGGAACAATCGGAAAAGTTCTTCAGCTTCTTCGTCTTCCGGACGGAACAGTCAAAGCACTGGTTGAAGGAAAATCACGTGGTCATATCACACGTTTTGTTCAGGAAGAATATTTTTTTCAGGTGGAGATTGAGCCTATAGTTGAGCCGGAAGTAAACACAGCAGAAGGCTTTGCCCTGTCAAAGGGTGTTCTTGAGAGTTTCGAAGAGTATGCCGGCCTTAACAAAAGTATTTCAAAGGATCTTGTAAACAATATTTCCGCCATCTCAGACTTATCTAAACTGGCCGATAGCATGGCAGCCCATTTTTCGTTTAAGATTGAAGATAAACAGCGTCTGCTTGAAACAGCATCACCAACAAAGCGACTTTCTCTTCTCCTTAAACTGATAAAAATGGAAATTGAAATTTTTTCAATGGATCGGAGGATAAAAAGCCGCGTTAAGGGACAGATGGAAAAAACACAGAAGCAATATTATCTTAACGAACAGATGCGCGCCATAAAAAAGGAGATGGGCAGCCAAGAGGATGGGCAGGATGAGCTTAAAGAGCTGGAAAAGAAAATCGAAGAAAAAAAGATGTCCGAAGAGGCTACGGAAAAGGCCAAACAGGAATTCAAAAAATTAAAGCTAATGACTCCCATGTCGGCTGAAGCCACTGTGGTTAGAAATTATATAGAGTGGATGATCAGCCTTCCCTGGTTTGAAACCAGCGAGATACTAAATGACCTCGAAAAATCAGAAAACATACTGGATGAAGACCATTACGGGCTTGAAAAACCCAAAGAAAGAATACTCGAATACCTGGCTGTTCAGTCTCTTGTTAAAAAAATAAAGGGTCCGATATTGTGTTTTGTCGGTCCGCCTGGTGTTGGAAAGACTTCTCTTGCCAAATCAGTGGCAAGGGCAACAGGAAGAAAATATATACGCCTTTCTCTTGGAGGTGTTCGGGATGAAGCGGAAATTCGGGGCCACAGGAGAACTTATATAGGGGCAATGCCGGGCAAAATAATTCAGTCCCTGAAAAAAGCTGGAGTGAATAATCCTGTTTTTTGTCTTGATGAAGTTGATAAAATGAGCATGGACTTCAGGGGTGATCCTTCGGCAGCTCTTTTGGAAGTACTTGATCCTGAACAAAACTTCAGTTTTAATGACCATTATCTTGATGTTGATTATGATCTTTCTGATATCCTTTTTATCACAACCGCAAACACCCTGCCGGAAATACCGCTTCCTCTGCAGGACAGGATGGAAATAATTCGTCTGTCAGGCTATACCGACTATGAAAAATATAATATAGCCAAAGGCTTTCTTGTTCCGAAACAAATTGAAGCAAACGGACTGGCAGATAAAAAAGTGCAGTATAACAAAAATGCTATTTATTCTATTATTCATCGATATACACGCGAAGCAGGGGTTAGAAACCTGGAGCGCGAAATATCTTCGATCTGCCGGAAAATTGCACGTGAAGTTGTTAAAAATAATGACGATAGAGAACATAAAATAACTGTAAGATCTGTTCAGAAATATCTGGGCCCCTATCGTTTCAGGGAAGGACAAATAGAAGAGACAGATCAAATAGGTATTGTTACCGGACTCGCCTGGACACAGGTAGGTGGAGAACTCCTTTTGGTCGAAACCCTGATTATGCCGGGCAAGGGAAAGCTTACCGTCACCGGCAAATTGGGAGACGTCATGAAAGAATCCGCCCAGGCTGCTGTAAGCTATGTGCGTTCACGTTCAGATAGTCTTATGATCGATAATAAGTTTTACAGAAAATATGATATGCATATTCATATCCCTGAAGGAGCAATTCCTAAAGACGGTCCATCGGCAGGTATTTCAATGTGCACTTCAATTGTATCGGCACTTACCAAGCGGCCGGTTTACCGCGATCTGGCAATGACAGGCGAGATTACCTTAAGAGGTCGCATTCTTCCAATAGGCGGTCTAAAGGAAAAATTTCTGGCTGCTTACAGTGGAGGAATAAAAAAGGTCATTATTCCCAAGGAAAACGAAAAAGATTTAAAAGACATACCCAAAAGCATATCTAAACATATCGAGGTTTTTCCAGTTGAGCACATGGACGAAGTCCTTACCCTTGCCCTTATTCTGGGAGAAAAGGATTCGCTTTTTAAGAAAAGTGACATACCGCTTGAAATGGTAACGGACGAGGCGGAACAAAGAACGTCTTTAATATAAATTGGATCATCTCCAAAAGAGTTGGAGTGATCCTAAGGGGCCAAGGGGTCAAGGATTCAAGGGTTCAAGTGATCCGCCATAGAATAGGCTGATAAAAATGCTAAAGAATTACAAAGAGTTGAAAATCTGGCAAAAGTCACATGAACCCTCCTCTCCAATTAAGTTGGAGAAAAACCTATAAATTAAGCTTGACATTGTTTTGTTAAGTTGTTAGCAAAACACTCTTTTCAGGGGAAACTCTGCAAAGGCCTCAGGGACCGAGTAGCTCAGTTGGGAGAGCATCCCGTCATTCCATGACGGGAGAGTCACAGTTCAAGCCCTGTTTCGTTTACAACCTGCAATAAAGTGGCAGGTATTATTATGGGCGGGTAGCTCAGTTGGGAGAGCATCGGCCTTACAAGCCGAGGGTCACAGGTTCAAGCCCTGTTCCGCCTACCACTTATTCTTATTGCTATGAGTTTGTGGACGTAGTTCAGTTTTGGTTAGAACGTCCCGTCAATCCTGACGGGAAGGTCGCAAGATTAGATTTACTGATTAAATTTTTAAATATTAAAAAATAACGCATCAACATGCGGGGACGTAGTTCAGTTTTGGTTAGAACGTCCCGTCA
>JAUWOH010000236.1 GCA_030612225.1 Desulfobacteraceae bacterium | reverse complement strand
CACCTTTAAACGAGCAGAAAATATGGATCTAAACCCTTTGAATTTCCTGTTAAATAATGACTCATACCATTTTTTTAAGCAGCTCGATGACCTGCTTATCACAGGCCCTACCAACACCAATGTAATGGATTTACGAATTATGCTTGTTGTTTAACCCTACAACGACATTTATCGATATCCATAATACGTCTTTTTTAACTTGTTTGTTTGCCTATCGCGTAAGTGTTCCGGGTTACAAGTTGCGTGTTGCGAGTTGTTAATAGGAAATAATCCTTTTTTAAAACCCGTATCTCGCAACCCGTATCCCGCAACAATATCGGATGACACAAAAAGAAGCTGTTGCTAAATAAAGCTGGTAAGTTGCGTTGTAGGGTTAAAGGCTAATCCCAGTATTTATACAATTGGCTGAGGTTGTCTATATTGGATATAAAGCCTCCTGGTCCGATCTGGGTAAGATGAACCAGATCAGAGCCCTGATGATTTTTAGGTGTAAAGTGTACTTTAAAGCCGCCTAAAGATTCATACATTGAATCTGCAGTCCGTATAAACTCAGCCCGAGTAAAACGATTCATTTTTTCAAGAATTCTGCAAAGTGCCTTTGCTGCAATAAAACCCTCCATACCCGTAAAGCTGATTTTAGAATCCGTCATATATTTTTGTGTCATCTGATGATATTGGGCAACAACAGGTATCCTTTTGTCAAAAGGATATGGCACAACCTGTGTTACGACAACCCCCAGACCTTTATTTGACAGTGTTTCTGCAAGTGCATCAGCACCTACAAAGGACACGTTGAGAAATATCGGCCTGCTCTTCGTACTGTCTCGCATCAGACGTATAAATTTGGCACAAGGCTTATATGCGCCGATCATTATAACTGCATCAGGATTGCTGATTGCAATTTCACTGACTGCATTTTCCAGATCAAGCGTGTTTCTTTCATATGAGGCCTTGCTTAATATCTTCATACCTCTTTTTTGAAGAGCGATTTTAACACCTTTAAGTCCGGCCTCACCGTATGAATCGTCCTGATAAAAAACCGAGATTCGCTTTAAGCTATTCATCAATAATGTATCTACCATCGCCTCGGTTTCCTGGTAATAGGAAGCACGAATATTGAATATCCCGGAAGTAAGAGGATTTCTTAAAAATTCAGCTCCTGTGAATGGAGCAAAATATGGAACCTTTGTCTTTTTTATAAGGTCGAAAACGGCTTTTGAAGTAGGTGTGCCGACATATCCAAACAATAAAAAAACCCTGTCTTTTTCAATAAGCTGCTTTGTGTTTGAAACACAGGCTTTAGGCTCATAACCGTCATCTAATGTAATAAGCTTTATTATCTTTCCTTTAATGCCACCCTCAGCATTAATATGTTTAAAATAAGTCAGGGCACCGTCTCTCATACCTTGTCCGAGAGCCTGTGCAGGCCCTCTAAGTGCACAGGACTGGCCGATAATAATTCTTTTTTGAGTTACACCGTCCTCTGCCGATGCATTGCCTGCAAAAAATATAGCTATGCAACAAAGGCTTGTCGGTATTAACAGGGATTTCAATTGCGCCTTTATCTCTTTTAACATCCTTCAGCCTCCAAATCATTTTACATTGGAATTATTAATGATGAACTCGTAAAAAGACGAATTCATCAGGTTTTAAGTGTTAAATGTGATGTTTTATGCTAATGATATTATCTGTTTTAACAAAGACTTGAAACTTAAAACGTTTCGTAAAAAAGGTTTTTTTGACCTTTTACGAGTTTATCAATAATGGATGCGAAATTTGAGTTATATATATAACATTTTGGAAGAATTAGCAATAAAACAAATAAATTCGAAACAAAAAGGTTGTACAATCTGCTCCCTGTAAGCGTTCACAGGTGCTGCAGATGTGCGTTATCAGGGTGACCAGCTATAGTTCTGCTATGCTGGTCGCTCTGATAACGTGCAGATGCGGTGCCTGTGAGCGCTTACCTGAAAACCTTGAACCACTGAGCCGTAAACCCATGAACGATTACATTTTTTGTGTGTTATTATTACAGAGTCTTTACATCTGGACTTTTTTATGATAATTTATCTTATGGCTGTACAGTACGAGCAGCCTTTAAGTTTTCGGCTTGTAGTCCTTTAAGGTCCTGTATGAATTTGCTGCTTCCCATACAAAATAAAAAGGATGTGTAAATTGAACTCTAATCCTGAAGGCAGAAATAATGCACGCCTTGAATATGAATCCCCTGTTAAATGCAAGGATTTAAAAACCGGCCGGACCTATGACGCAATAATGTATAATTATTGCAATAACGGCTTGTATTTCGAGACGGATCTTATGCTTCATCCTGGAGATGAAATTGACCTTGGTATAATTAATTCACCCTATTCTTCCAATTCCGCTGCTTACGAATGTTACTGCGCTAAAGTAATCCGGTGTGACAAACTGCCCGATGATGCTTCTAGATTTTTTTATGGCTATGGTGTCAAATTCATGAGAACCTTTGATGAACAACGCAAAGACTTTATAAACGGAATATTTACAAGAAAACATCAAAGGAGAAAATCTTCCAAATTCATAAATTACACTTCCAATAACCGCTTTTACACTGGTTTAATCAAAGATATAAGCAAAACCGGAATTTTTATTGAAACAGAGGATTCTTTCCCTTTTGGTCAGATACTTATGCTGGCCATACCATTTGCAAATAAAAATAAAAACACCATTGTCAATGGTGAAGTAGTACGGACTATCCAGGAAGGCTTTGGCGTGAGATTTAAAAGCCTGGTTTAGGACAGCAGTTAAGTAATTGTTATTACATCAATATTGCCGGTTTGCAAATTAATACAGCAAACTGATAATAAGGACGTGGCATTAATATACCCATCAAAGGAACTGTCGGATACATCTTTTATAAATTGCCTAAAGTTCTGTAGCACAAATGCCGATATATCTTATAAGTGCTTTAGCTCTTGGGTTTAAATCGATTCCCCTGAGAGCTACCTCCTACTAGCCCCTGGAGAATAGTCCACTCCAGGGGCTTTTTTTAGAGCCAATTTCAAGAAGCTTTACATATTTTATCTATATGATATACATCATGAAAATATGTAAATATTTTTATGGTCGTTCACGTACATCCTTGTCCCTAACCCTGAACGTTGAAACCTGAACCCTGGTCGCCTACGGCGCCGCCAAAGGCGGGTAAACCTGTGAACGGCTACTTCCCTTTTTCGTGTTTTCGTGATTGATTTTAATTTTTTAAAAATATGGAAATCTCCTGTGAAAACTTTTTTTTTAAAAATTTCTACACATTTTAAATTTTCTTTATTTTTGTCGGCAGTAGCGGTTTTTGGAGCATATTCTTTAATATCGCTGTCACATGCTTCGGATGATCCTTTACCCAAAAATATAAGGACGGATGCACAAAAATTACGTATTACAGCGGACAAGCTTGTCGGCAGTTATGATAGGAATTATGCTGAGTTTACAGGTAGTGTAGAGGCTGTTTATGGAGATTTCATTATAAAATCGGATAGTCTGAAAATTTATTATAAACGTGATCCGGGGAAAAAAGAAAAATCGAAGGCAAGCGAAGAATCCATAGACAAAATCATCGCAAACGGCAATGTGAAAATATGGGCGGATGGTAAGGTAGCTACAACACAGCATGCGGTCTATACAACGGACACTATGGTCCTTGTATTGACCGGAGAAAATTCAACTGTCACAAGCAATAAAAATTACATTTCCGGTTCAAAAATAACCATTAACAGGTCTAAAAACACGGTTAAGGTTGAAAGCGGCGTTGAAAATCGTGTAAAAGCGTTGTTCTACTCGACAAAAGAGTTGTCGTCAAAGCCCGATCCTGACACCCCGGCTTTGGACTCAACAAAAAAGAAATGAACAGGCTTGAAGGCTGGAAAGATAGGATGATAGATGCTGTAATGTAAAAAGGCGGGGTTGAATTATCCCCGCCTTTTTAATAGATATTGTTGCTTTTTATTCCTTTGTTTTTGCTTCCAAGCTCTCTATTTTTCTCTTCAGCTTTTTAATCTCAAGCTCGGTTGTTACAAGATCAGCCTTTGCCTCCAACGCATCTGCTTCATAGCCGAGTTTCTTTGATTTTAACTTCGCAATTTTTTTAATATTAGCTATTTTATCGCCCAGGTTTGCATTGTCAATTGCTTCCCACTTTGCGGCCTCCACTGCGATTTCTTTTTCTTCCAGGACTGTTTCTGCTTCATCAAGCTTATAGTCTGTGCGTTTTTTTTCCTTGTTGCCCAGTTCCTTTCTAAGTTTTCCGATCTCTATTGTTTTTTCGGCGTTCTTCACATTTCTTTTTGCCTCCTGCAAGTCAAACTCAGCCTCTTTAACATCAGCTCGCATAGACGCCGGCACTTGGGAATAAAGACTCGCGTCGGAAGTTTTCTTACCTGTTTTAGTATTTTTTGAGGTTGTTAAACAGCCGCTTGCAAAACAAAGCGCGACCAGAAGTGTTAAGCTTATATACAAAATCCTCTTCATAATGTTTTCCTCCCTTTCTGATAGATAAGAATATGTTAGTTTATTTCCTTTCCTCCTTAATATTATCAAATGTCCAGCTATGCCGTTTTATTACATTGTTTAAATATTATCCGCAATAAAAAATAAAATCAATAACATTTTAGCACACAAGATCTCGTTAAGTGGTTAAGTTGTTGTTATAATGATCATATCAGTTATTTATTTGAAAATTGGACATTCGGTGTTTGAAAAGCTATAATATCTGGATATAACAGTAATTATTTTCCTACTCAACCACTTAACTACTCAACGAGGTCTCTATTCTTCCAGCTTTCCTTTTATCTTCCTTAAATATCTCATCCTTTTGTACCTGAGTATAAGATCGACCCATGTATTGAACAGAACCGCAAGATTCTCATTACTCCCTTTTTCTTTTTTGTGTAATTTCTTTTCAACTCCTGCAAGTGCCCTGGCAAGATCCTGCCTGTCGGGTTCACATTCCAAAAGGTGTTTATAAATTTCTACCGCTTTTTCATAATGACCCTGGCTGGAATAAACCCTTGCCATGGTAGCTGTTTTAAAATCGCTATCCTGTATCATTCCTGTTTCGACCGCTTCCCTGATACACTTTGTGGTTTTAATATCATTTCGTTCTTTCCAATCATGCCGAGTTCCTGCCTTGCGATATTTTCGATATATTTATCATCATTTTTCAAACGCTCTATCTCATTATACAAAACAAGATTATCCCTTGCAAGACTTTCATTTTTTTCAACCAGCCTGTCCCTCTCCTTTCTAAAGGAATTAAGATCAACAAGGCCGTTTTCAGCAAACACAATAAGTAAAAGCATTGAAAATAATATCAATATTGCCATAGATAACATTATGTTAAGTTTGTTCAACATATTCTTACTTCTTTAG
>JAUWOH010000454.1 GCA_030612225.1 Desulfobacteraceae bacterium | reverse complement strand
AAAGATGGCGGCAATGGGATTGGTAGGAGAATAAATTATGATGGCGTCGTAAAAAGTTTCATCTACTGCGTTGCAGAGGTTTTTCAGGAACTCGAGATACTATATCGTATATTCTCGTCCCTGAAAAACCGCTACGCCTTGTACATGAGCCTTTTTACTTAGCCATCCAGCGCTTATTCAAAGATTTTCAAATAACTAAATCATAACCTTTTGATATGATTGACAAGTTATTTTCAGTTACAGTGTCGCAAAGAGGCATAATGTAGCTTTTTACGAAACGTTTTAAGTCTCTTTTAAAGATAAATTTAATTGCAACAGTTTAACCAATCAGAATCAACCCGCAAATCGGTGCCGTTGAGGTTGTGTCGGGGTCAGCTTCACTATTGTACCTGTTCATAGTCCAACCGGCTGCATGCATCAGTTTGGACACGTTGATACCGAAGCCGGACATGGACGGACGGGCGTGTCGAGGATTCCGGCACTCTCCACCTTCCGTCAGCACACGGCAGTCTTCATAATCATGGCAAAAGATTTTTTTGCAGGAACCGCCGGCAAAGGCTTTTGAACTTGGGGACCCTGTTTTAACGGCTGCCTGTTCGATACCGGCAACGATTTCATGAAGCAGTCTCATTATACCGCTACGTTCACTGGAAAGCAGGATGTCTAAGGGAACATCAATCTTAATAACTATCGCATGCTTAAAATTTTTCAGCAATTCCCGGAATCCGGATGGGCCCGAAACGTTAGGTGGGCAGCTGGTCGACAGCCCGTAACTTTCACATCGAGGCTCACTGCACAGATTCGCCAAATCGTCCTCAACCGAGATGTCATTTGTGGAAATGGCCGTGGCACCGCTTGCGCCTGATCCAAATGCCAGCTGGATCAGCTCCTTTAATTTCTAGCTAATTTCGTCGTCGTGCTGTAATGAGTTCTTTATTATTGCATCCACTCCCTTTTCCAATTCCTGTCAGCATTGCCACTACTACGATAGGGGCGAAACTAATACTTTGAGTAATTTTCTAACTGAATCTTGCATGTGACCGAAAATTTATTGTATTTCACTTTTTGCAGGCTCGTCTCACAGACTTTTTTACTTGGACTTGATATTTATCGATCTTTTGACCACCGTCAAAAGCATTTTAAACTGCTTGTCAGCCGTGACGGAATGGGGGATGTCAGCCGGCATAACCACCACCTGTCCTGCACAAACGGTCATCTCCTTTCCGTCAACATTCACAGTCGCCTCACCATCCAGAACCTGCACCATCGCATCACCAGGAGCTGTATGCGTGCTGACCCCCTCTCCTTTGTCAAATGCAAAAAGCGTTAAACTAAGAGATGAATTTTGAGCAAAGGTTCTGCTCACAACACGTCCCTCTTCATATTCAACCAGTTCAGCAAGATTGTGGGGTTCTGAAAAAGTTATGTTCTTAATAAGTACCGATTTGTCCATTTTACCTCCTACATGTTTTAAGGGCCGCTTTCCAGCAGCCATTTACTCCGTTATATTCCCTTTTCTGTATAAAATATTATTTGTCGTATGCTCCTCCGAAAAGAGATGAATGATAGACTCATTAAAAACTTTACGGGTTTACAGTAACCCCGGATTCCTTTAAGACCGTTAAGGCTTTGGTTAAACTTTTATCTTGAACCAGGAGATAGTCAGTATCAAATGTTGATATTACAAAAATGCTGATGTGGGCATTGGCTAATGGAACTGCTAACGAGGCAAGTATTCCGGTTAATGAAAAATCGAGAGGACCTTTTACTTTAATAATTCGCCAATTTCGCTTTGCTTTCACACGGGCCGGCACTGCTTTGCTTTCGCAGACAATTGATAGTTCATCGCTGGTTCGGGTGACGGAATAGAAAGATGAAGCAGTTCCCCACATGGGAATATCGGTTTTTGACGGCATTCGGCAAACTGCATACATATCGGGCAGAATTGAAAGATTAATATTAGTTGGTTTCATAAATAATTTGTCCTGAATCAAACAATAGCGGGGAAAGCAGGTTTATTTCCCGTCATCCCCGTCCAGAAATCCTGGCTTGCGGTAAGCAGGTTCCGGATAGGAGTAAAAGCCCTGTTTGGTCTTCTCTCCGAGGATACTTTTATCGACATATTTCTTCAAGAAGGCCGCGTTGGCCCGGGCTTGAGGATTATCCTCTCTTTTGCCTTGTCAAGCATTTCCGGGGAGATATCATAAAGTGCCACGTCATAACCGTGTATGGCACATTGAAAACCGATCTGCTGACCCATGCTACCCGCTCCGATAATAAGTACACGTCTGATGTCCTCTACTTTCATTTCAGTCCCCCGATGATTTGATATTTTTGTTCTATCACCCTTGTTGCGATCTTTTCGAGGTTATGCACTGCAAATATGAGTGTTTTGAATCTCTTGTCCTTGGTCTGCCCGTGAAAGTAGCGGTAATATATTTGCTGGGCGATTACATACATACGAAAGAGCCCGAAACAAAAATAAAAATCAAAATTATCGATTGAAATACCAGATTGCTCTGAATATCTGGCCACCAGCTCTTCTCTGGTAAGTGCGCCCGGGATATT
>JAUWOH010000305.1 GCA_030612225.1 Desulfobacteraceae bacterium | reverse complement strand
AAATATACTATATTTAGGACAGATGAACAATCTTTCTTCACTCCTTACGTCAGAAAGTTCAAAGATCGTTAAAAACCTGGTTGAAGAGAAGGTGGCTGGTGTCGCAAGGAAGGTTGCCGCAGAATGCACTCTTTATCTTGAGTCTCATCCCGGCATGAAAAAAGAAAACTTTAACTACGATGCGAAATTTAAAAGAATAGCTGTACAAAAAGTGGGAATGACAGGATATACCGCTCTTTATGAAATACCGGGTTTGAATGGTGTCTGGCATACATGGAACCATGTTAATCCAGGCATAATAGGTATTGATATGAGCAAATTAAAAAAACCTATGGGGAAAAATTTTGCCGGCTTTTGGAAAGTTTATACCGGAGTAAAAGAAGGTGGAGAATCAAGAGGATATTACAACTGGCATGAAAAAGACGGCTCTATTAGAGAAAAGTTTATGGTGTGCACTCCTGTTGAGGGAACTTCATTTATCATTGCTGCTACGACCTATGTTGATGAATTTACAGGGCCTGTTAAACTACTTAATATTAGGGCAAAGAAACAGACGGTTACAACTCGAAATATTGTTTTTGGGATATTTATAGGCACTATTTTGCTTATCGGTTTTATTGTTTCTTTTTATGGGCACAGATTAGCTGGAAGAATCAAATCTTTAACTGAGGTTTCTAACCGTATCAGCGTGGGCGAGCTGGATGCTGAAATAAACATCACGGGAGAAGATGAAATCGGCAATTTAGGGGATGCAATTTCAAGGATGCAGGATAGTATTCGTCTTTCTATAGAGCGACTGCGTCGGCGGAGATAGAAGTAAATGACATTTTACGAGTTCATGAAAATTAGATAAGGAGCATAAGATAATGGTCATTATTCCCAGAGAAAAGCCTGTAATTGAAAATTTGAATATTTATTATTTAGATATAAGAAAACTGTTCGAACATTTTCAGGGTGAAATTGGTTCCGGCGGTATCTTCTTTAAATCTCATTCTGCTGAGGGGGCGATCTTTTTTGATGAAGATGAGCTGTTAAACGGCTATTTCCAGGAAAAAGATAATATACTGACCGGCAATGCAGCGATTGATCATTTGATACAAGCAGAGTCCGACCAAAATTATTCCGTGAGCATATACAAGATATCACAGGAGGAAGTATATTTTTGGTCCAGCTTGCCTTCTGCGGAAAAAATTTATCAAGATCTCAGCACGGATTTTACAGATCTTGAGGGATTGATTAAAAAAATGAGTTCGGAAAAGCTTACCGGCTATATCGATGTTTCAATTGGCGACGGCATGGAAGGTGGTTTAATTTTTATCAGCAATGGCGAAATAATTGGTGGTTCTTATTCCTGGGGCGGGGAAAAGACTAATTCTTCACAAAATAATCTGGAAATTCTCATAGACAAAACCAAAAAGACGAATGGACTTTTTCAAGTCAGCCGGATTCCCATGAAGAGAGAAAAGGTGGCAGGTGAATCAAAAGAACAAGTCTCAGGCACCAAAATGGATACCCTGGCTATGCTCGAAGAATTTTTAGGAGTATTCGAGACAGTAGTATCAAGTAGAAAAGATAAGGGAGCAGGTTTCAGTAGTATTTTAAAAAAGAAGTTTGTAGAAAAAGCGGAAGAGTATGCTTTCCTTGATCCGTTTGCCGCTGAATTTGAATATTCTGATCAGAAAATTAAATATTACGGTCAGGCCGATGAAAAGGAATTAGCAGATGGCGTAATTACTTCAGTAAAGGAACTTGCTGAAGAACTGGGAATACTCACTGAAGTGAAAAAGTTTATGGCATCATGGGTCGATAAATACGGGAAGAAAATTGAAGAAATAGGGATTGATTTTTAGTCTATCAAATAAACCCTGGTTCTATGGTACCGTTGAAGATCCCACATTGCGGGAGTCAGAGAAAAACAAGATGCCGAATTGATTAACCTATGTTACGAATTGCGAGTTGTTAATCGAAAATGATCCCTATTTTATAACCCGTATTTCGAAATCCGAAACCTGTACAGCATAACTCGCAACGTGTTGTGTTTACGATGAAACCCCTTCCAAGGGTAATCAAGGCCGAGACTTTTGGACTTGGATATTTACGTTATCACTCATTAGAGGAGAGACCTTCGAAAAGTGCCGTTTCAAAGTCTGCGCTTATCTGCAAAGGTCTCGAGGAACCGGCTACAATATGGCGGATTTACCTTTTGAAAAAGTTATTACCAGCTCAGATGAAAGGTACACCGATTTTTTTAACAGCATACCTGCGGCAATCCACAGGACAACAGTTGAAGGAAAAATTGTTTATTGCAACCGGGCTTATGCCCGGTTGTTCGGTTTTAACTCCGCTTCTGAATTGACGGACTACCCTGAAATTAATCTGTACCGGAATAAAAAAAACAGGGGCCTTCTGGTAAATTCCATATTACAAAGAGGACGGGTGGTGGATCTTCCGATCTCATTTGTAAAAAAGGATGGAACGACGATTTGGTGTGCTGTTACAGCCAGGGCAGTTGTGGACGATGATGGTACAGTGGAGCATATTGATGGAGTTGTAAAGGATATTACAGGTGAAATAGAAGAAAAAGAAGCTCAACCAAGTCTTAACGAGGAGATAGATAATCAAAATGAAGGCATTATCATTTTTGATCTTCAGGGGAATTTGATTGATGTTAACGAGGCAGGTACCGAAGTAATAGGATTTCCCAAGAATGAATTAATCGGCAAATCATTGTCCGATTTTTTGCTGCCTGGCCAGAAAGTCCTCTTTCTCCTGTTTCTTTCCGATATTTTAAAAATTGGTCATGAGGAAGTTATTCTACCTGTAATAGATAGAAACGGTGATACTCGTTACATTGAATTAAATGGAATCCTTGCAAAAAAAAATGGCAAGGCATACCATATCAAGGGAATTGCCCGGAATATGACAAAACGTTCAAAACAGCAAAAAGACCGCTCTACCAGAGAAAAGTTTCAGGGCGTTCTTGAAATGGCAGGTGGAGTAGCGCATAGAATGAATCAGCCGCTTACGATAATTAATAATCTGCTCGACGAAGTATTATTCGATTTGAAAAACGATGATAAAATTCATAAGAAGATAGTTGCAATAAATCAACAGATTAAAAAGCTAAATGATATCACAAAAAAAATTGGTAACATTAAAAAATATAAAGCTATGGATTATGTGGCAGGAATAAAGATTGTGGATATTGATAAGGCTTCGTAAAAAAAACTTGTAAGCGTTCACAGGCACCGCATCTGCACGCGTTCAGCGCAACCAGCATAGAAGACTATAGCTGATCGCCCTGATCACGCACATATGCAGCACCTGTGAACGCTTACAGAGCGGAGAGTGTACCACCTTTTTGTTCCAAATGGGCGTATAAATGCTTAAAAGCTTGTTGGAGCGAAGCGGAAATCCCGATTTATCGGGAGAGGATAGGATGAGAGGAGACCGGGAGGCTACGCTTACCTGCGCGAACCTAAGATATTTTTTGAGGAGATTTTATGATAAGAAATGTACTTATTGTTGATGATGATAGGGAAATGTTGCTTTCCCTTAAAGATGGACTTACCAAATACAAAGAGACATTTTCAGTATTAATAGCAGAAGATGGAACGGGCGCTGTAAAAATACTAAAGGGGAAAGCAGTTTCTCTTGTTGTTACTGATTTGAAAATGCCTCAGATGGATGGTTTTGCTCTTTTAACTCATATTATGGAGCATTATCCGGATATTCCGGTAATTATTATAACAGGTTACAGTACTCCTGATATGGAAAGGCTTGCACTCAAAGGCGGAGCTGTGGGGTACATTGCAAAGCCATTTATGCTTGAGAATCTGGCCAGGGATATAATGGCTACGCTAAGAAAGGAATCGGATGGCGGAACGCTTCACAGTGTTTCATCCGGTATTTTTCTGCAATTAATGGAGATGGAACAAAAGACCTGCACGATAAGGCTGGAGGATAAATCAACGGGTAAAAAGGGAGTTCTCTTTTTCCAGGATGGTGAATTGCTAGACGCCAGAGTTAACAACCTTCAGGGTAAGCCCGCCGCTTTTAAGATATTTTCCTGGGAAGAAGTTAATATCTCAATTCAGAATGTTTGTCCTGAGATGGAAAATAAAATTGAAAGCGAGTTGCAACCCCTGATCCTTGAGGCGGCGCGACTTAAAGATGAGAACATACAAGAAAAGAAAGAAGTAGAAGAAGATAAGGCTCAGGAAGTCGAGATTTCAGATACAGTTGATTATATCAAAAATAAAATTGAAAAGCAGGTCGGTTCACAATGTGGGCTGGAAGATATATACATTGACCCCTCTTTGGATGACTGGGCAGTCCAAATGTCGAGTGTCGGTGATTTTTTTGGCATAGG
>JAUWOH010000016.1 GCA_030612225.1 Desulfobacteraceae bacterium | reverse complement strand
CGGCTCCAGCCGGTCATCAGCTTGTCCGCATGATGATGTTCGGTATGTTTTTGAAACATGGCGCCTTTTTTCATGATCAAGTCTACCGGATATCCGTCCAGAGAAAACCCATGGGGAACATCGAGAGAAGAAAGGCTTAAGACAATCGTATCTCCTTTGTTTACGACAATCCTTGATGGCAAGTAGCCGTATTTTTTAGCATTGATGGCGATGTGTCGAGTGCGGGGCTTAGTGGGGATTAAACCGATTGCCAGGGGGATGAGCACTGCTAATTCGAAGCTAAGTAGAATAAAGAATATAACCTTTTTCTTACTCATCAGCATCACGCATAATTCTCCGGATAATTCCTGCCGGGAGGTCTTTCATAAAATATTCGGATTACGATTCTGGGAGACATGGCGGTTTTCCTCCGGGCAAATCAGTCCTTGACGATCAATGTGCCCTTCATGTGCTGATGTATGTCGCCACAGTAGACATTGCACCAAAAAAGAAAGGTGCCGGCCTTGTCTGCCTTGAATGATACAAAAACTGTTTTCCCAGGCTTAATGCCCTCCGGGATGTAAATATCATATGCTTTTAAAGCAAACCCGTGCGTCACGTCAATGCTCCGCAGTTTTAATACGACATCATCACCCCTTGAAACTTCGATGACAGGGTGTTCAACCTGGATATTATTTTGCCCGAGAGAGACAATATCATGCGCTCGAATCTCCCCTAATAACCAGCCCCTTTGGGCGCTTCCTGTAAGGATAAACTCTTTAGCGCCAGGGGGTGTTTGTTGGGATTTCAGAAGGTGATCATAGGCGAGGATGCCCAAAGGCACCCCTCCTATAATTATAATCAAGAAAAAGAGAAGAATAGAATCCAGTTTTTTCCCGTTGGTACGCATTCCCAGAACCCATTATTCCACTATAAAGCTAAAGCTTCACTTGGTGCCCGGTATTCCATCATTCCAATGGTGAGCCAAACGAACTAAATTCATAAAACACATCCGGAGTTTTTGCCTTGACTTAAGTCAAAACGGAAAATTGCAGTTGAAAAACCGCGTAAAAAAGGCAGCATCTTAACAGAGCTGCCTTTTTTATTATGAAATGTTCAGGTCGGGCCATTACCAGGAGATATAGGGGGTGTTAATCAGAGCGCCGATAAGTAAAAACAACCCCGCAGCCACAGCGGCATAGCCAAAAACATAAAATACAATCTGTTGCCCGGGTACCGCTTCTGTCACCAGAACAGCATCCAGTTCACCGTTCTTTTCCAGGCGTTCAATCCATGCCGGTTTTTCGTGACGCACTGCATCCAGAGATGCACTTCCCTCGAATATGGCCCGATCCATGGGAAAATTGTGCCGACGTAAGTGCGCAATAAAAAAATGAATAATAAAGACGTGGGCCATGGCCAGCAGGGCTTCGATACGGTGTATCCAAAAGGCCACGTTCAACCCCCAACCGGGCATGATGCGGCTTGAAGTTAACGGAAAAGCCATCAGCAGACCCGTTGTACCGATAATAATCAACCCCCAGAATACAGCCCAATAATCAAATTTTTCCCAGTAGCCCCAGCGGTCAAACGCCGGGGGTTTGCCGAAGCCCATGAACCAGGCAATATGCTGGAAAAATTGCTTGATATCATCGGGGCGGGGAAGTAGAGAATCCGGCCCGGTAAGGCTGCGCGGGAATTTTTGCCAGTTTATTTTGAACAACAGATAGAAAACATGTACCAGTAAACCGCAGAGCATAAAAATCCCAACGTATATATGAACAGTTCGGGCAGCTTCATAACCGCCAAAAAGCCCGCCCAGCCACCTTCCCCAAGGAGTTTCAATGTACATGCGGGATAACCCCGTCGCCCCCAGGGTAAGAAACGAGAGCATCAGCAGGACGTGAAAAATTCGCTGGAGCGGACTAAATCGTTTAATCCTAGTTTTCGTTGTCAGGTTCACTTTCGGCTTTCTCCTTTTTTATAAAGAGCTCCCGAATTCCCCACAGTATCGTATGGGGTAAAAACACCGCAAAAGTACCCACCGCAATGGCGACCATGATCCAGAAGGCATAAAAAAGCACCGGAAAGCTCTTCATGGTACCGGCCATTAAGGGATTAGGCGCATGGACCACATAGCTTGCGTAAGAAGCACTGGCCCCTTCATGGCATTTGGCACATACATACGCATGCCGCCGGATGGGATTCAGGGGCGAAAAATAGTGCGCGTTACTGGCTATCGGTTCCCCTCCATGGCACTGGCGGCAGGTAATATTGGCTCGGACCGTGTGAATGTCTCTGGTTTGTTCAATATGACAGTCCTCACACCGCCTGCGCTCGTAGAACTTGATACCCTGATGGGAGTCGGCCAGGCGCATGCGCACACGCACCCTGGCCGCGGTTGGACTGTATGGAAAGATACCCCGTCTCACGCCGGGAATTTCGACAAACGGGCGCTGGCGACGGGGCAGCATCTCATATTCTTCATAATAGCCGGTGCTTGCTTCACGATCTTTGTAGCGCCGGATGGCAGAGGATACCTCTTCCCCCTGGGCAGACGCTATAGCCGGCAGGAAAAGCAGCCCTGTCAGCAATACTCCTGAAGCTACAAGCAATGTCCGGATGTTTATCATCTGCTTCATAGCAAACTCCTGCCGGTTTAACGGGAAGATTTGTAGCCAATCGGTTCGATAGCCTTGCCCACCGGTTTGGGAAGTTTGGCCAGGGCCTCCCATTCCGCCTGGAGTTCTTTCAAATCCTCATTTTTATGCTTGTGACAGGTCTGGCAGGAATTGGGAATCTTCGGGTTTTTCAGGGTGTCCTCGGGCAGCAGGGTTACAAAAACGTGGCTGTGGATATCTCCGGACTCCGCGCTCTTGGCAATTCTCGGCATGTGGCAGCCGACACAATTGGCAAAAGAGTGGATCGAGTGGGCCATGTTTTGATTGACCTGAACGTGACATTGAAAGCACTGGCTTGAACCTGCCGACAACGTTTGTGAGCGGGTAGGGGCCATACCGATCTGGTGCACGAAATGGCAGGAGGTACAGGTGACACCCTCCTTGGCATGTTTGGAAAGTTTCCAGTCGATGTACTGTTGGTGGTGCCCTTTCGAAAACGCGTTGGCGTATACATGCTTAACGTCACCGGCCTCATAGGATGTCGATTTGTAGTAGGCATTTAGGGTTTTGCCCGGTGCATATCCCACCGGCCAGCCACCTCCCTTTTTCATAGTGGATTTGCCCCGGTTATGGCAGGAGCCGCAAATCTGAACCGCCACACCCATGGTCAGTTTTGACGGATTGACAATGGTCTGGCGTTTTTCAAAGACGGCCGTCTTGGGAAGGGCGGCGTGCCAGGATCCTGCACCGTGACAGGATTCACAGGCAACACCCGGTTCGTTGAAGGTGTTTTTTTCAAGATCGACGCCGGTGGCGTGGCATCCGCCGCATTTCAGAAGCCAGGGTCGCTTGTCCCAGTCTTTTTCGTGGTAATTAACCCAGCGATCAGTATCCGCATTGTATTGAATCGGCGAGATAAAGAGTGTATCGTCTTTATTTACCAGAAAACGCTGTTTCCACTGGCTGCCGATGGTGTAAAGGATCTCATCTTTTTGAGGGACGTAAATCTTATCCGCCGGAACCTTAAGCTTATGGCTTAATTTAGCCAGGTCTGCTCGGATCCTCTTTTCGTCGATTGGCACAATGATGGCATCCTCGTTCTTTTTGGCATCCTGTAGCATGCGGCTGTGCATTGTCATCTTCCAGGAATCATAATGCTCCAGGTGGCACATCTTGCACGTGTCAGAGCCGACAAAGGCCTTGGGTTGAGCCGTTATGGCCTTAACGTCGATCGGCTGCTCTCCGCCGCACGCGGCAATTGAGATGGACATAAGCGCGAGAAAAAGAACCTGAACGAATGCTTTTGTTTTCATGTCTCCTCCTTAACCGAAAATTAAATAAGTAACTGTAGAAATTTTATTAGGCGCCATTAATACTCGTTATGTTCGTTAATGCTTTTAAGCAGGAATATGATTTCTTCCGGGTCAACCGGTTTATTTACGCAGGCAAAAATGTGCTGACTGATGGCTTCCTCAAGCTCCGGGTGAAAAGTATGTTTGGAAAGCCCGATAATGTGTATCATTGGATGCAGTCGTTTCAGATCCCTGAAAAATAGTTTGTCAACCGGCAGCGTGTCCAAATCGATTATAATTGCCCGACAGCGGCTTTTCTGAAGGAATTGTTCCAACTCCTTTAAGGAATTTATCGAAGCTGTCTGATAATGCCGGTTTTCCAGAACATTTTTTATCGCCTGGCACTCTTTTATATCGGCATTGGCAATAACGATTTCCGTTTTCATCGGGGAATTGACCTCCCGAGTTGCTGCAGGCATTACATTATGTAATATCATCTGTATTCAAGAATGAGCAAATATTGTGCCAACTCCGAAATTTCTGAGCGAGTGCCATGGATGTTCACTGCCGCAAGTCTGAAAGAATCCTATAATACATTTAAATCATTGCTGTTTAATTTTTCAAGCTGTCAGGATAGACAGGAACTTTAGGTGATTTCCCGTAACAAATGGAACATTAAGGATGAGTGACGATTGATAAAAGGTGTGCAAAATTCAGCCACAAATCAGCTTACCTTTAAATTTCATAATTATATCAAAAGGATAGGTATGTACAAAATTTGTACACACTATGGGTAGGTGTACATGCAGCTAAATGGATCAGCAGGAAATTTTCAATGGCTTTGCTAATTATTAATGAATGGTTGGCTGGGATAATCGGTATTTGCGTATTTTATTGTATAAGGTACTGCGGCTGATGCCAAGGCGGCGGGCCGCTTTTTTTTTATTCCAACTGCATTCCTCAAGGACTTCGCGTAGCAGTTCGACCTCGCTATCCGTGAATTTTCTGGATCGGCGTGTCTGGGAACCGGGCTTTGTCTGAAGGATCGCCGCCGGCAGATCCGGTATTTCAATGCGGCGTCCCCTTGCTATCACTACGGCGTGTTCGATACTGTTTTCCAGTTCGCGCACATTACCAGGCCAAGAGAATTCCAGCAGTTGTCGCATGGCTTCAGAGGAAAAGTCCAGAACAACTTTACCCTGTTCGGCGGCAAATCGCCGCAGAAAATGACGGGCCTGCAGCGGAATATCATTGAGACGCTCCCTGAGCGGTGGCAGGTTGATTGGAATGACGTTCAAACGGTAGTACAGATCTTCCCGAAAGCGGCCGGCTTTCACCTCCTGCAGTAAATGCTTATTGGTCGCTGATATAATGCGAATATCAACGGATAGAGTTTGTTCTCCACCCAGACGTTCAAATTTTTGAGTTTGCAGCACACGCAGCAATTTTATCTGAGCGGTTGGTGAAATTTCACCAATCTCGTCCAAAAAGACCGTACCGCCGTGTGCCTGCTCGAACCGCCCGGGCTTGCGGCGGACAGCACCGGTAAAAGCTCCCTTCTCATAGCCGAAAAGCTCGCTTTCCAGTAAAGTGGCGGGATAGGCTGAACAATTAATAACCACAAAAGGCTTGTCTTTGCGGAGGCTGTTTGCATGAATAGCCATGGCAACTAGTTCTTTTCCCGTTCCGCTTTCCCCTTGAATCAGGACAATAGCGTCTGTCGGACCGATATCTTCGATTAATTTATAGATTGTTCGCATTTTGGGATCTCTGCCGACAAGACCGCTGTATTCACGGGCAACATTAATTCTCTGCTGAAAATTGCGAATTTCCTCTTCGTTTTTGGCGGCGCGCATAATAGCACCTGCGGTTTGATTCAAGATTAAATCAATGACCTCCAGCTCTTGCCGGTCGCAATCGCAATTCCCGGGGCAGGCAATCAGCAACGCTCCGAAAAGCTGGTTTTCGTACTGAAATGGAAATGTGGCCAGACGGGCCGCCTCGACAAAAGTCGCCGGTAAAAAAGGCACGATAAAAGAATTTGTTTGCAGAAACGTTTTTTTGTTCAGACCTTCAAAAGCCGGGAGCGCAGATTCGAATGATTCACGGACAAACAGGTTTAATTGACCTTCCGCAAAAGCAAAAAGGATTTGCTTGCCGCTGCTGAAAACAAGAAAGGCAAAACGGCTGCAGGGGACAATTTCCCGGAATTTTGCAGTCAGGTAGGCACAGACATCCTTCAGGTTAGCCTGGGCGCCTATTTTTTGGATTATGTCAAAGGAACTTTTCATTTGGTAGTGGGCCCGATCAAGTTCCAGGGCGTTTTGCTCCAGCTTTGATGTGTAGATTCGTATGCGATCGACCATACGATTGAAAGAAGAGGTTAACCTTCCGACCTCATCCCGCCCGGCGGGTGCCACTTTTATGTCCAGGCTTCCCGCATCTATCTTTTCAGCAGCTTCAGACAGTCTGATTAGCGGGCTGGTAAAGTGCTTGATAAACCAGAAGCTGACGGCAAGGGTCAGGATAAGAATCGCGATGGTTATGATGGCCATCTGTTGCCATAATTTTAGGATTTGAGCTCGAAAAGGTTTCTCTGAAAGTCCGAGACGTAGAATGCCGGCTTTTCCGGAAAAAATCGGCCAGGCGAAATCCAGGAAATGATCACCGCTGGTGGAAGCAACCCGATGATAGGAGGCGTTTAGCTTGTTTTTCTGTTTATTGGCGTCGATTAACTCGGTAGGAAAACCTCTGGAAAATGTATGCGCAATGATCCGGTCGTCTATTACAACAAAAAGGTAGGCTATATTGAGATTGCTCTCCATGTGAGAGGTTAGCAGTTTTTGAAGGGCGACCACATCATTGGTAAGAATTTTGTCGGTGGCTTCCAGGGCGAGCGAGTGGGAAAGGTATTCCCCCTGCGCAACCATGGCATCAAACAGGTTTGCGCTGTACCGGTGCGTCACCAGGTACGAGATCAGCAATCCGCTGCCAAGGACCAGTGTAAACACCGCCAGCAGTAATTTACTTCTAAGGCTCTGGAATCGAAATCTCACTTGCATTTTTCCTGCATCGCCATAATGGGTTGATACCATTCCTCTTCAGGAGGTACGAAGCGGTCAATCATCAGTTCGGACAGGATCTTTTGCCCCTCGCCGTTGCGGTGCATAGTAATAAGAAGGTGACGCATACGCTCTTTTAACGGATCGGGAAGCTGTGAGGAGGCTACCATCAGCGGATTTCCGAAGCTGAGGGACTTTTTTATAATACGGGTTTGTGAGGTATAGACAGGGTCCCTGTCGTTGTAATATTCCCATATCTGTTCGTGAACAGTAGCAGCATCCACCAGCGCTGTTGCCACGGCCATGATCGAATTATCATGACTGTAAGTGTAGATTGTTTTATCAAAAAAATTATTCGGTGTTTCGCCACGCTGGGAGAGCCAGTAAGTGGGCACGAGTTTTCCGGTGTTGGAATCCGGGTCGGTAAAAGCGAAAATCCTGCCCTTCAGATCGGATAATTTATTATAGGGGCTGTCTTTTTGTACGATCAAATACGATCGATAGAAATGTTTTCCCCGGATCTGCGGTACCGCCAGTGCTTCAAAACCATAAATATCTTTTCCGGTAGCATAAGGCCCCGAACAGATAAAGGCTAGATCGATTTGCCCGGTACCGATAAGCTTATTGATTTCACCATAAGTTTTACGCTGGACCAGATGAATGCTTTTATCCAGATTACGCGCAAGGTAATCCAACAATTGATAATAGTGTACAACAGTTTCACGTGGAGAGATCATTGCGCCTACAGCGACACGAAAACTTGACGTTTCCGATAGTGGGTAGTCGGGTTGTTTCAAAGTGATCGTTTTTGAAAAATCGACGACGGTGACGTCGGTGTCACTGTGGCAGGCAAAAAACAGAAGCGGTATGACCAGTGTAACAATGCGAAATTTATTTTTCCGTAGTGAAGTCATTGGCCCATAATGAAAATGATAAGAAATTCCCTTTTGAGATCGAAGTAAGGGAAAATTTAAGGTTGTGCATTATAACAGGTTGAATCCGAATATGTAAAGGAGTCGGAAACCCGACGGCAATTTTCATTATCATACAAGCGAATGAATTAAGATACCGTATAGCTGCTTTATTGTCAAGACGAGATTTTGGGCTGGTGACAACCGCACCAGGTACAATCTTAAATAGGTGGTTGCTGTGGATGTTTCACTGACAGATATACAGGAATTAGTTTTGACTCAGGGCCTGTTCAAGGATGGCATCGATTTTGGAGTTAATCTGATCATCGGTGTTATGTTTGAGAGTTATCGCCTTGGCAGGGCATTCACAGATACAGATGCCGCAACCCCTGCAATCGGATGGCGGGATCTCGGAGACGCCGATTTCATTGATAAAAGGGGCTCCAAAGGGGCATGATCGGACACACGCCAGACAGGCGGAACAGAGGTCGGGATTTACTTCGGCAACGGCGGCCGATGTGGTCATTTCTTCCTTGCAGAGAATTTTTATAGCCTGCTGACCTGCACTTTTGGCCATTATGATCGACTCTTTAATAAATCTTGGGCTGTGGGCCAATCCGGCCAGAAAAATGCCGATGGTCGCAAATTCCAGCGGTCTTAATTTGACGTGGGCTTCTAAAAAAAGGCCTTCATTGGTGCGGGCCAGTTTGAGTAACCTGGCGATCTGCTCTGCTCCTTCATTGGGCCGGATCCCGGTGCTGAGAACCAGCAGATCCGGTTCGACACGAAATTTCTGGTGCGAATTTCGATCGGTGAAATCAATGGTCAAGCCTCTGTCATCACTAAACACGGAGGGGCTTTCTTCAGGGATGTAACGGAAAAACAGGACACCCTTTTTTCGCGCTTTTAAATAATAAAGCTCTTTAAATCCAAAGGTCCGGACATCACGGTAAAGAACGATGACCTGGGCTCCGGGACTGATCTCTTTGAGCCGAATACTGTTTTTGACCGCCGCCGAACAGCACACGCGGCTGCAAAAAGGGAATTCCTCGTTGCGTGATCCGACACACTGAATCATGACAATTCGATTCAACCGGCGAGCCCAGTTCGGTTCTTCCGCCATCCGTCTTGCCAGTTCCACCTGGGTAAGGACGCGTTCATCGGTGCCATAAAGATATTCATCGGGTTCATAAGGTTTCCCGCCGCTGGCAACGACGACTGCACCGTATTGGATATCACGGCTGCTGCCGACCTTGTCTTTTATGGTGCCCGCAAAAGCGCCCACATGACCGCTATGAGCTACAAGCTGGCTGTTCAGGTGAACCGAAATCCGGGGATGATGAATAACCCTCTCTTTCAGATAGCGAATCAATCTTCGCGGGGAATCCCCTTCCAGGGTTTCGGTGAGCTGGTTCGCAAACCCTCCGAACAGGCTGTCTTTCTCTACTATGTGGACATCAAATCCCTGGTCCGCTATGGTGAGAGCAGCCGTCATACCCGCCACACCGCCGCCGATAACAAGCCCTCGGTTAACCACCTTGTAGGATTTTTCCTGTAGGGGTTCAAGATGCACCGCCCGGGAAACGCTCGCGCGTATCAGTTCTAAAGACTTGCGGGTCGCCTTCTCGGGTTCATTGCCGTGGACCCATGAACACTGGTTGCGGATATTGGCAAGTTCGAACAGGTAGGGGTTTAATCCGGCCTTGCGCAGTGTATCCTGAAACAGCGGTTCATGCGTTTTAGGAGAGCAGGCGGCTACCACAATGCGATTGAGGCGGTGCTTCCGAATCTGTTCAACAAGCGCTTGCTGGGTTTCGGTGGAGCAGGTGAACGTATAATCCGTAACATATTCAACATGCGGAAGATCTTTCACATAATCAACCACCCGCGATATATCTACTACACCGGCGATGTTCGTTCCACAATGGCACACGAATACCCCCACCCTGGGGGAAGGGTCGAGGGGTTCTTCTTCTGGTGTTTCTTTGACGGTGATTTCACTGTTTCTTGCGGTACTGATCAGTTTGGCAGCTTCCGCTGCTGCCGCACCGGCCTGGATGACCGTCTCGGGAATATCTTTTGGCGTTTCGACACCGCCACAAACCAATACACCGGGCCGCGTGGTAGCGACCGGTTCATCAAATTCGGTGGACAAAAATCCATAGGGATTTCTCGCGATTCCCAGCCTTTTTGCCAGATCGGCAAAAGCCTCCGTCGGTTTAAATCCGCTTGAAAGAACCACCATATCATACTCTTCTTCGACTTTGCGGTTTAAATGGTGATCAAATGTCTCGATGAGCAGGTTATCATTTTCGGGGTTCCAATAAACCTGGGAAATCATGGACCGCTTGTAGCGTACACCGGCTGTGGAGCGGGCACGGTCAATATAGTCATCAAACCCTTTACCGTGGGCACGGATATCCATAAAGTAAATGGTCGCTTCAGTATCCGGTTCATGGTCGCGTGTTAACACGGCTTGTTTGGCAGCATGCATACAGCACACAGAAGAGCAAAACGGTCTGTTGCGGGCCGGATCGCGAGACATGACACACTGAATCCAGGCTACTTTTTTGGGGGTCTTTCCGTCTGAAGGACGCTGCAGATGCCCGCCATAGGGACCTGTGGCAGATAGTAATCGTTCATACTGAAGCGAAGTGACAATGTTTTGATATCTTCCGTAACCGAATTCTCCTTCGTGGGCCGTCAACGCCAGTTCAAATCCGGTTGAAACCACAACAGCTCCGGCATCAAGTGTTATAATTTCGGGTTTCTGATCGAATTCAATGGCCTGGGTGGGGCAGATTTCCTTGCACAAGCCGCATTTCTTTTTGGTTAAATAAAGACAGGTTTTGGGATCCAAGGCATATTTTAAAGGAACCGCCTGGGGAAACGTCAGAAAGACAGCCTTACGTTTACCAAGCCCTCCATTAAATTCATCGGGGACTTTCTTGGGGCATTTTTCAGCGCATTGACCGCAGGTGATACATTTTTCTTCATTTATATAGCGCGGCTGTTTCTCTACCCGGGCAGTGAATCTACCGGGCTCGCCCTGAAGGTCGAGCAGTCGGCTCAGGGGAATAATTTCTATGTTGGCATGGTCAGCCACCTGCAACAGTTTGGGGGAAAACATACAGGTTGAACAGTCATTGGTGGGAAAGGTCTTGTCCAGCTGCGCCATGGTCCCGCCAAGGGTGTGGGATTTTTCGAGCAGATAGACATAAAAACCGGTATCTGCCAGATCCAGCGCGCATTGAATTCCACCAATGCCTCCGCCAATGACAATTACTTTCCCACAGGGTTTATCTTGATTAGACTCCATTCACTACTTTCCACTAAAGAATTATTCGGGACAGACCGAAGTCAAAATGCAATTTAACCATAAAGGCACAAAGAGAACGAAGAAAAATATATTAGCAAAAGCTTTAGCGCAGGCTTTGTGGCTTTTGTGCCTTTGTGGTTATTTTATTTTTACTGCATATAGCAAGGATTTCTTTAATTAAGTTAAAAAGCCCTTTTCCTTAAGCAAGGGTACAGGGTCGGTAAAATGCACTTTAAACCATTTGTGGGCCTTGTCATTTTTTTTAAATGCCAGCCGCATCAGCTCTGTGAAATAAAAGACGGGGATGCCGCTGCCGCCGGCGTCCATTTGAAAAATATCCAGGTTTGACTGGCACAAGGGGCAGGAAACGACAATGGCGTCCGCACCGGTCTGAAGCGCTTTCTGGAGCAACCGTCCTGTGAGAGATTCCTGAATATCTTTGCGGCCGATACCGATGCTGGCACCGCAACAGGTGGTTTTAAACGACCAATCCCTCACCTCGGCGCCCACAGCACGGGCGAGCAGGTCAAGCGTCTGGGGATTTTCGTAGTCAGTAAACCCGGTAATTTTTGGCGGCCGGACCATCTGACACCCGTAGTAGCAAACCACTTTCAGGCCGCTTAAGGGCCTTGTGACTCGCTGCTTGATTAATTTGATCATATCCGGTTCGGCTAAAAAGCGGGTCATCTCATGGATCTGCAAATCACCGCTAACCTGCCAGGGGACGTCATATATATTTTTTTGAATCATCACCTGTGAGAAACGCAGGCGGTTGAAACAATTTGCACAGGGAGATACGAGATCCAGACCTAGTTTTTCGGCAGTGGCGAGATTTCTGGCAGGCAGCGTTACCGCCATCATTTCGCTTAGACTGTGGGCTGCCGTTGCACCACAGCAGGTCCAATCCTCAAGTTCAATCAGCTCGATACCCAGCTGCTTGAATACGGCAATGATCGACCTGGCATAATCGTTGGCCATCCCTTCCAGTGAACATCCGGGATAAAAGGATAATTTCATTAGAAAACCTCTCCTCTCTTCCGGCGATAGACTTCTTTTATCTCTTTGATGGCCTTCGATCTACGGGGGATGAAGTGGAGCTTGCCCTTTCTCCAGAGAGCATATCCGAGCCGTATCTCTTTTTTTAATGTTCCATTTTTAATTTTTTCTTTTAGAATATGGGGCTTTCGGTTAAAGGCATTCATCAGCCACAGTTCATTGACCCGGCCGAATCGCTGCAGTTGCTCCAGAAACGTCTGGTGAAAGACAGCCAGATGTCTCTCTTTGGGCGGGATGGATGAATGGGCGGCCGTATTCCGCAGATGGTTAATGACCCCGGCCACATCGACCTCATTGGGGCAATAGGTAGTGCACATTTCACATGACAGGCACACCCATATGGTAGAAGAACGCATTAAATTTTCATGCCAGCCCAGTTGAACATATCGAATCACCTGATGCGGTTTGATGTCCATATAATAGCTGGCCGGACAGGCGTTGGTGCAGCGTTCACACTGGTAGCAGGCGGATATATTTGCGCCGGTTTCACCTTCTATTCGATCTAAAAGGTGATTTCCCCTGTCACCGATTAACTGTCTCTCTGTTGAAGGCCCACTATCGACAGTTTCCTGCTGGGCGGTATGGTTAATTTTGCTCATTTTACCTGTGTCCCATCCTAAAAGAATTGATATTCACGGAATAAGACTATCTTTCAAAAAAATCAATTTTATTGAAATGATGTACGGTCAAACCTCCCTGTCCATTGTAACAATACCATTTAAAAAACGAGGTTTATTTGACTTAGATCAAGAACAGATATAATTTAGGACGAATTGGAGGAAAAATAGACTATTATCGAATCAAACAGGCCCAAATTCAATGAACCCACTGTGGCAGGTGACGACAACAGCTTAAGGTGGTTATCATCAACCGTGAATCTTGGCAGTGTTTTTTACAATGCTATTTTATCAATAATAAAATACAATAACAACATAGCTGCTTTATTGTCAAGACGGGATTTTGGGTGCAGGAAGCCGGTCTTCGCCAAGCTTCGCCCTGACAAGCCGGTATTCGCCAAGCTTGGCTTTGAAGATCTTGTCTGCCCGAGTGGGGTTTTTAAAAATAGGCTTCGGCAGGATAATCAAGGCCCTTTGATTTGTATTCCACACGCCCGGTTTAGCGGTGGCCAGTCTTCGCAGATGCTTCGCCGGGCAGGAATGCTAATTTAGAACAGTTCCGGGAGGCATTTGGTTTCCCCGGAGAAAATCTTTAATTAAAAGACGTTTTCCTGAAGCGCCCTGGATTTCAATGATGGATAGAGCGCCTTTTCCGGTTGCAATGCGCAGTTCATCAGGAAACCCTTTTATAGCAGTGCCAGGGGCTTCACTGACGTCAAGTAAGAGGGGGAGGGCGGAATAAATTTTAAGGCGCTTGTTATTATGAAATGTAAATGCTCCAGGCCATGGAGTCACCCCTCGGATAAAAGAAGTTATATCTTCAGCAGTTTTTTTCCATACGATGCGGCCATCTGTTTTTTTTAACAGCGGTGCATATGTTGCATGAGCATGATTCTGGACAATAGGATTTACATCATTGCTTTCAAAAGCTTTTAATGTTTCTATCAAAAGCTCTGCGCCAAGAACAGCCAGACGGTCGTGAAGAGTAGCTGATGTGTCATCCGAAGCAATTTGTTCTTTTGATGAAAGGAGAATATCGCCGGTATCCATGCCTTCATCCATGAGCATTGTAGTGACACCGGTTTCCTTTTCTCCGTTTATGATAGCCCATTGGATAGGAGCCGGCCCTCGATATTTCGGAAGAAGTGATGCGTGCAGGTTTATTGCTCTTGTTTCAGGAATCGCAAGAATATTTTTTGGGAGAATATGACCATATGCAACAACTATGAATATATCGGGTTTAAGTCCCGTAATGGTATCAAAAAAATCTTTATTTTTTATCGAAACCGGCTGGATTACATCATATCCAAGGAGTTGAGCAGCCATTTTAACCGGAGGAGGAATAACCTTTCGTCCCCGCCCTTTTGGTCTATCCGGCTGGGTTACAACCATCAATACATTATAACCGTTTTCAAAAAGAGCTTGTAAAGACGGCACAGCAAAATCAGGTGTGCCCATAAATATCAGGTTAGGCTTATTGTTCATTTTTCTCTTAATTTCTTTTTTATACGGCTTTTATAAAGTTCTCTTTTCAGCGAACTGATACGGTCAATAAACAAAATGCCGTTTAAATGATCTATTTCGTGCTGTAAAACTATTGCCAGGTATCCTTGGGCTTCTATTTGCCAAGGACTGCCTTCTCTGTCTATAGCTTCAACCAGGACAGATGCGGAACGTTTTACATCTGAAGTGAAATCAGGAACGCTCAGGCACCCTTCATTTTCTGAAATTATCTCGCCGTTGCTCTCAAGAATTTCGGGATTTAAAAGAACCTGAAGTGATTTTTTTGTTTCTCCGGGGAGGCTGTCAAAGATGATAATGCTTTTATCAAAGCCAACCTGTATTGCTGCCAGACCGGCTCCTGGTGCATCGTACATGGTTTCAGCCATGTCATCGATAAGCTTTTGGATTCTTCCATCGATATTTTCTACAGCTTTTGTAGGTTCCCGGAGAAATTTGTCCGGATACGTTAATACTTCAAGAACCGACATGGGGCATTTCCTTTAAATTTAAGAGCCTGTTTCAAAACGTTTCAGTTGGTTCAATATCAAGAAAGGCGAAAATTTTAACCAGAGGAATACATTGAGTATTTCGAGGATTAAAATTTGAGCCTGACGCAGAGATTGGGCCAAATGGGACGTTTTGAAATTGGCTCTCAATAGAGACAGTTTCTTTACTTGTTATATGAAACACGGCGTATATCAACTCCGGTAATAAAGGCTGATATAAAACCCATAATAATAACAGGAAACATTTGAATTGCATGATTCGCCAAAGTAAAACCTGCCGCTTCCTTCTCAGAGACACCAAAAAGAAGCATTGCAAAAACACCCCCTGCTTCCCAGAGTCCCCAGAAGCCTGGAGCTGATGGAAGGGCAATGAAAAAGCATACTATCAGCATTACAGAGGTTAGTTCGGCAAATGATAAATTTATACCGGGACAACCAAGGGAAAATACGTAATATGTAAAAGAAGAAAGCGTCCAGATTATAACAGAGAAAATAATACAGATTAAGATCAACTTCGGGGATTTTATAAAAGAAAAGCCGGAGGCAAAATTTTCTATGATGTATACAACAGGCGTACAAACTTTATCTTGTATTTTCTTCTTTAAAGATGATCCTAAAAAAAACAAAAGAGAAGGCATACCCATGATTATCCGGTTTATTATCTTTCGTGTAGTGTCAAAACCAACAATTATAATACCGGCAAAAAGAAGAACGCTTAACTTTACCATTCCACTGAATACAGTCTCAAGAGTTTTGCTGTTTAGATTGTAATTGCCAAATTCAATTACAAGATTGGTGTCTATCTTTGCTGTTGACAGAAAAAATATAAAAAGAATTATAAGGATAAAAAGGTCGAATATTCGTTCAGCCACAACAGTTGCAAGACCTGTGGAAAAGGGAACATTTTCTTGTTTTTTTAAAATAACAGGTCTTGCCACTTCACCAACCCTTCCGGGAAGAATGCAGTTTATCATGAAACCGATAATAAGAGGATGATATGAACTCCAGAAACCTATTTTTTGGTTTGAGTTTAGAATAAGCTGCCATCTGACCGCTCTTAAAACGAAACTTAAAAAAACAATCAAAGTAGATGGTAATACCCATAAATAGTTAATCGATCCCAGATAAGCTATAAGGTCGGCAACGGGTACATTTCTAAAAGCAAAATAAAGCGCTATTAATGATAGCGTTATTCCTAAAAAAAAGGAGATGGCAGTTTTTTTGTTCATATCACAGGTTCAATGGTTCAGGGTTCAAGGTCCAACTAAAGAGAGATAATCCTGAATTGTGAATCTCGCCTGCCGTCCTGCGGGCAGGTCAGAACCTGTGAACGCCTACGATAAAATTTCTAGTGCTTTCTCGACATCTCGTCTGATTTGCTCTGACAGTTCACTTATATTGGCAAACTTTTTTTCATCTCTTATTCGTGAGATGAAATCAACACGAATTTTTTGGCCATATATATTTTTATCAAAATCTAAAATGTGAACTTCAACAGTAAAAACATGATCGTCAAATGTGGGGCTGTACCCAATATTTGCAACACCTTTGTACTTAATATTTTTAAACTCGACAGTTACGGCATATACGCCGGTTTTAGGACATAGTTCATCGTGCAGATTTATGTTTGCGGTAGGAAATCCAAGAAGCCTGCCCCCCCTGTTACGTCCGGTTGCAACTACTCCTCGTATCTGGTAGTAACGTCCCAAAAGTTTCGGGACTTCTGCCAGATGACCGGATATAACAAGCTCTCGTATTTTAGTGCTGCTGATTCGGTCAGAAGAATTATTTGCCTCCTGAATCCAGTCCTCCAGAATTACTTCAAAATCAAACAGTTCAGCGAAGGTTCTTAACTGATCGATATTTCCTTCCCGGTTTTTGCCAAAGGCATAATCCTCACCTAAAACAATGATCGTCATTCCAATTTGCCTGATTAGAATGTCTTCCACAAATTCCCTTGGCGATAAGGCGGCAAATTCACGGGTAAATGGGACACAAATCAGAACGTCAATGCCTGATTTTGCAATAAGCTCCACTTTCTGTTCATAAAGGGTAATAAGGGGTGGATGGTTGTTCTCTTTTAAAACCCTGATTGGATGCGGTTCAAAAGTCATGGCAATAGATGTCCCGCCTATTACATCAGCTTTTTCAATTACCTCATGAAAAAGTGCCTGATGTCCGATGTGAACACCATCGAAATTGCCGATTGTTATAACGGCTTTTTTAAAAGGCTCTTTTATATCATCAAGATTTTCAATAATTTTCATTTTTAATCATAAACCTCAAAATGAGAGCGAGATGAGACAATGCAATAATAATAGACTTGACATGAAAAACAAAAAAATATACTTAAATCATCCGTTTTAGTAAATCAATCTTTTTTAAAAAGATTGATTCATGTGCCGAAGTGGCGGAACTGGTAGACGCGCTAGGTTCAGGGTCTAGTGGATGTATATCTGTGCGAGTTCGAGTCTCGCCTTCGGCACCAAAAAAATAAGCATAAAAACCGCAATTTCAACAAATTGCGGTTTTTCTTTTT
>JAUWOH010000448.1 GCA_030612225.1 Desulfobacteraceae bacterium | reverse complement strand
CAGTTGGTTAATGCCATGGAAGGATAAACCTCTGAACGTTGAACCTTTGAACCGTGAACCTTTCAACCCAAAACCCTGGTTGGAAACGGAGCTTTCTGTCCAAAATATTACGTTGTAATACGCTATAAGCTACGAGGTCTGTCATATATAAATTGATAGATTTCATTCAATTTTCAATATTCAATCGAAAATATTCAATTTATTAACCATTTTCCTGCCGGTCTCATAGCAGGTATCAAAAATCTTTAAATTTGTTTCTTTAAAAGGTCCCGGGCTCATGTTATCCACCGTGGCCCTCAGATCATCCGCATTCAAAGGACCGAAACCAAAGGCTGAAAAGAACGCCACCATGGCAAGGTTGGTTGACCTGGGAGACCCTAAATCCATGGCCGTTTTACTAGCTTCCATGGCCCTGGGCTCGATGTCTTGTTTTTCAAGATATGCCGCCACCCGTTCATCCGGGAATTTATCGGACGGTGCATTAGTAAAAAGCTTTCCGCCTTTTTTCAGGTAGGGGAGATACCGGTAGGCCTCGGACTCATCCATGGATAAAAGAAAGTCAGCAGCTCCTGCCCGGATCAGGCTGGACCGCGCCTTCCCTATCCGCAAATGCGAGACAACAGATCCGCCCCTCTGTGCCATGCCATGGGTTTCAGCGCCTAAAATATTATATCCTTTATTTAAAGCAGTCATAGCAAAGATCTTGGTCATAAAAAGAATTCCCTGGCCCCCTAATCCGCATAATACATAATTCACTGTCCTCATAATTTTTTATCTCCTTAAGCTCTGACAATGGCACCCTGTGGACAGATATTCAGGCAGACACCGCACTGGGCACAAAGGGTCTGATTTATTTCTGTTTTCTTATTTTCCACATCCACATATAATGCCGGGCATTCAAATCTCTTATGACAAAAACCGCATTCATCACAGTCATCTGTGACCTTTACGGGAATTTTTTCGACAATGGCCTGATCCATGAAACCAAGTACACAAGCATGCCTTGCGATAATTACGGCAATTCCTCCATTTTCACCATAGGCATACTCAGCAGCATTTTTAACCATTTTGATCATTGCCTTGGTATCATAAGGATCAACCACTTTTAGATATTCTACACCACAACCCTTGACAATTGTTTCTAACGAGATGGAATTGCCTTTTTGGCCATCAACTCTTTTATCTTGGGTAATGGCCGGCTGCATGCCGGTCATGGCTGTAATATGGTTGTCTAAAATCACCAGCACGAATCTTGAATCATTATAAACTGCATTCATTAAACCAGTCGTACCGGAATGGAAAAATGTGGAATCACCCATGGTCGCCACAATGGGTTTTTTAACATCATCCTGGATATAGGCGTTCCAAAAACCTGACCCCATTGTGATACCGGCACCCATGTCAAGCACTGTATCAACAACCCCTAAATTAATGCCCAAAGTATAACACCCGATATCTGAAGGATAAATCGCTTTTGGCATAGCTTTTCTGATGGAATAAAAAGATGCCCTGTGTGGACATCCGGGACACAAAGTTGGTTTTCTGATAGGAAGCTCAAGACCTCCCGTAAGTTCGAAGGCTTCCTGTCCGCAGTCATGGTCTGATAAGGGAGAAAGCCCGCAGTCGGAAAGGGCCTTGTTCAGTACGCCTTCGATTTTTTCAGGCACAAGCTCACCTTCCATGGGCACATGGCCGGAGAGCCGTCCCAGGGTTTTGCGCTTATCCCTTAACATATATTCAATCACTGTGTCGGTCTCTTCAATTACCAATACTTTGTCGCAGGCAGCCATGAACTCGTCAGCCAGTTTTTCAGGGAAAGGGTAGGGTGCACACAGTTTCAACACTGGGATATCATCTCTTCCATAATCTTCAAACATATCCTGAATCACGCTTGAGGGAACACCACCGGTTACAACACCGAATGGATAAGATTTTCCCTTTTCAAGGGTATGCATATTAAAAGGTGCAAAGCTATCAAATTTTACGCTGATTTTCAGATGTTTTTCATTCAATGCCTTGTGCTGCATAAACCTGAACTTTGGCGTGGAGGCCCAGCGGGTTGGCTCCCGTTTAAAATCAGCTTTGGTCAAATTACTTTCAAGTTTGTCATATTTGATATTCTGCCGTGCATGACAGACCCTGATGGCAGGCCTGACCATCACAGGTACCTGGAACTCTTCGGAAAGATCAAAGGCAGCTTTTATCATTTCCCTTGCCTCTTCAGGATTTGTCGGATCGAACACCGGCACTTTGCCCAGGCGTGCCATAAGCCGTGAGTCCTGCTCGGTCTGGGAAGAATGTGGCCCAGGGTCATCACAGGAGATAATCACAAGTCCGCCGATATTGCCGATATAGGCCGCAGACATAAACGAGTCCGCCGCAACATTTAAGCCAACCATTTTCATGCAGCAGGCAGCCCGCTTGCCGGATATGGCAGCAGCAAAAGCATTGTCAAAGGCTACTTTCTCATTTATAGACCATTCAATACTGGTGTTCAGGTTGGCTGCCTTTGAAAATCTGACTACCTCGGGGAGAATTTCCGAACTTGGCGTGCCAGGATAGGAGGTCATGATCTGGCAGCCAGCCTCTAAAAGCCCAAGTGCTATGGCACCGTTCCCTAATAAAAATTCTTCTTTCATTGTAAGATCCTCAAATAAGATTAATGGTTTTGACAGTTTCGTAAAAAGCTACAATATGCCGCTTTGCAACACTGTAACCGAAAAAAA
>JAUWOH010000190.1 GCA_030612225.1 Desulfobacteraceae bacterium | reverse complement strand
GGCTTCTTTCCTGTAACGCGCAATAAAGGGAATTGTCGCATCTTCTCCGAGAAGGGAAGCTACGGCCTGAACCTGATTGATAGCCAGGTTATGTTCTTTTGCGATTTTAGATATTAATGTTTCGCTGTTCATGGTATCCTTAGGTTCAAATATTCTTAAATATGATAACAGAGAATGAATTAAAGTGTCTAAAGTGCGCTAAAGTGTCTAAAGTGCCTAAAGTTAAGGAATTCTGTCCATTTTATTTATATAAATAAGATGGCTTGCCGGGGCGTAGCCAAAAGCGAAGACCGGAGCAGAGCGACACCACAACTTTAGTCACTTTAGCACACTTTAGACACTTTAGTCACTTTAAACTTGATGTGTCCGATAACCTCTTCGAGAGATAAATCCTTTGTATAGTCATATGGGTCAGGATCCTTTAGCTTTTATCCTGGCGGCGCGAAGTGTATGGCGTTTTTGGCCGGACAGCACAGCCTTACGCATGCGTACGGACAGGGGTGTGATCTCCAGCAGCTCATCTTCGCGGATGAAACTGATGGCTTGCTCCAGGGTTATCGGTTTGATCGGAGAGAGAATTACGTTATCGTCTTTTCCTGAGGCTCGCATGTTGCTCAGTTTTTTTTCCTTGCAGGGATTTACGGCAATATCCTGGCTCCGGTTGTGTTCGCCAATAATCATTCCTTCGTAAACAGGATTGCCCGGCAAAACAAAGAGCCGTCCTCGTGGTTCCAGGTTGAAAAGGGCATAGGGTACTGCATTCCCGGTGCGGTCGGCCACAATCGAGCCGGTAAAGCGGCTGGGGCAGTCCCCCCTGAATTCCTCGTAGCCGTCGAACAGAGAATACATAATGCCTGTGCCGCGTGTGTCCGTGAGAAACTCATCCCGGTATCCGATCAGCGTTCGGGTGGGTACGGAAAATTCGATTCGAACTCGTCCCTTGCCGTTGTTGACCAGACTGGTCATCTTCCCTTTGCGAAGGGAGAGTTTTTCAGTTACGACGCCGAGAAAACGTTCTTCGCAATCGACAAGCAACTTCTCTACAGGTTCGAGCTTTTTGCCATTTTTATAGCGGCAGATGACCTCTGGACGTCCAACGCTGAATTCATAACCTTCACGCCGAATGGTTTCAATAAGGATTGCAAGCTGAAACTCTCCGCGTCCTTTTACCAGGATTCTGTCTCGATCTTTGGTGTTTTCTACCTGGATGGCCACGTTGAGAAGGGTTTCCTTTAACAGGCGTTCCCGAATTCGGCTCGACTGGACATACTTTCCCTCTTTTCCGGCAAACGGCGAGTTGTTGATAGTAAAATCCATGGAGACCGTGGGTTCGTCAACGCTGATTCGGGGCAGGGCTTTCGGGGTCTGCCTGTTGCAGATAGTATCGCCGATTTTAACATCTTCAATACCAGCCATCACAGCAATATCTCCGGACTGCACCTCGTCTACGTCTTTTAATTTAATGCCGTCATGGACCTGAAGCTTAGATACCTTGAGCGATATGCTTTCGCCGTTTTTACCGATGCATACCAGGTTGTCTCTGAAACGGGCAGTTCCGTTAAATATTTTACCGACGGCCAGTCGGCCCAGGTAGTCCGAGTAGCTTAGGTCCGATACAAGCATCTGAAATGGTGCCTCAGGATCGTGGGACGGGCCTGGGATTTCTTTAAGAATTGTGTCGAGCAGAACGTGCAGGTTTATCCCTTTCTCGTTCAGGCTTTTCATTGCGATACCGTCCCTGCCGATTGCGTAAAGGAGGGGGAATTCGAGCTGATCGTCAGAGGCATCAAGATCGATTAAAAGATCGTATATTTCATCAAGGACATCGTCCGGACGGGCGTCATTGCGGTCAATCTTGTTAATGATCACAATGATTTTCAAGTCGGCTTCCAGAGCTTTTTTGAGGACAAACCGGGTTTGGGGCAGGGGGCCTTCCGAAGCATCAACCAGAAGAATCGCTCCGTCTGCCATGGAAAGGGCCCGTTCAACTTCTCCGCCGAAATCTGCGTGGCCGGGGGTGTCGATGATATTGATCCGAACATCCTTCCACAACACTGAACAGTTTTTTGCAGCAATTGTTATGCCGCGCTCCCGTTCCAGATCCATGGTATCCATGAGCCGATCGTCGGTTTCCTGGTTGGCCCTGAACAGGCCGCTTTGGCGGAACATAGCGTCTACCAGGGTGGTCTTGCCGTGATCGACGTGGGCGATGATGGCAATATTTCTAAAACTATCGTTTCTAAGTATGCTCGACATTAATAAAAATCTCCGTTATTTCATTATTTTCCAGGAAGGTCGGCCGGAAATTTGGCCTGAAAGTTGGAAAGACGCAACATAACCATCATGTCTGAGATTACAAGGGGAAATGGGACAGCATATTTGCTTTATAAGTTGCCTGACTGTATCCTGTATAATACTACAGCGATACTTTAAATAAAAAAAGCGCAGAATACTAGAATAATTCCACGCTTTTCTTTGATTATCAGCTACGACTAAACTACAGTTACATTTATAGCAGAAGGACCTTTAGCGCCCTGTTCTATTTCAAATTCAACTCGGTCGCCTTCACTAAGAGACTTGAAACCTGATGCATTAATGCCTGAATGATGAACAAATACATCCGGGCCATCTTCTTGCTCAATGAACCCAAAACCTTTTTTGTCGCTAAACCATTTAACAATACCACTAGCCATGTTGAAAACCTCCTTAAAAAATATCATGGTTTCAAACTCTCGGTGCCCACTTTTAAAAATGGTTCAACCTATCAGAACGAAACCAGCACGCTATTCATAGCACTTTCATTATAACTCAATAATAATATCAACTTTAAAAGAAGTCAAGCGGCAATTATTCCAAAATCCACTGCCGGAATTGACGAATTCCTTCAGTAAAAAAGTTACACCTAAGAGCCGGTTTCAAAACGTTTCAATTCGAACTGAAACGTTTTGAAACCGGCTCATAATCCTATGATTATCAAGGTTTCTACGATTTTAATAGTGGAGTTAGGGCGTTTTATCCATCGTCTTTTTGTTTAACTGCTTGATATTTTAAAAATATTAAATATACTGCATAAACCGGCCAATTTTTGACGAATTTATCACAATAAAGAGGAGTAACAGTATGAGCAAATCACTGGTTGCCGTTGTACGCTATGAATCACCACTTGAATCTGTCCGAAAGGCGGTGGAACTTTCAGATGGTTTTGGGAATTTATCTTCAAATGCACGGGTGTTTATAAAACCAAATATTGTGTTTTGGACAAAAGCCGCTCAATTTCCCAAATGGGGAGTAATCACAACTTCAAGGGTTGTTGAGGATATGGTTGTACTTTTAAAGGAGCACGGAATAAATGATATTACTATTTGCGAAGGCATGGTAACAATGATTCCGGGTGACAAAGATACTCCGGCTCATGCGTTTAAATCGCTTGGATATGAAAATTTGAAAAACCGTTATGGTATAAAGTATATAAATATATTTGAACGACCCTTTGAGAAAGTAGAAATTGAAGAAGGGCTCACTTTGAATTATAATAAAGACATTTTGCATAGCGACTTTATTGTGGATCTTCCGGTAATGAAAGCACATAACCAGACAATTGTCAGCCTTGGGATAAAAAATCTTAAAGGAATAATTGATATCTCTTCCAGAAAAAAATGTCATAACCCGGATCCTGACAAGGACCTGCATTATCATGTGTCCAGACTTTCGGATAAGCTCCCGCCGATATTTACACTAATTGATGGAATATACTCCCTTGAACGGGGACCCGGGTTTGACGGAAAAATGAAGCGCAGTAATATACTGGTGGCTTCTTCGGATATTCTTTCTGCCGATATGGTTGGAACAAGATTGCTGGGGTATGAACCTTCTGATATCCCGTATCTTGTCCATGCGGCAAAAAAACGTAACAGGCCGACAGACCTTTCAGATATCGAGATTAAGGGAGAAGAGATAGACAACCTTGTCTCTTATCATGAATATGATTTCAAGTATGAAGAGAATGAAAATTGCACGCTGCCGGTTCCTCTTGCGAAACAGGGGATTGCGGGAATCTTTTACAGGAAATACGATTCAACTATGTGCACATACTGTTCCGCCATAAACGGCCTTGTCCTGTCTGCAATACGTTTTGCATGGAAGGGAACCCCATGGGATGATGTTGAGATTCTTACAGGGAAGATCATGAAACCTGTAAAAGGAAAGAAAACCATTCTTTTGGGCAAATGTATGTGCAAGGCTAACAGGAATAATCCGGATATAAATGAGGTTATAGAAGTGAAAGGGTGTCCGCCAAAGCCAAAGGACATCCTGAATGCACTTCATAAAGCAGGGATTGATGCGGATCCTAATTTGTTTAAAAAAGAGACCATAGAACAACTACCCGGATTTTTCATGGCTCGATATAAAGGAAGGCCTGAATTCGATGAATCCTTTTTTCAGATTTCCGAATAGTTTGTATTCATAAGTAAAAAGTTCACGGTTCATGGTTAATCCCGTTTTCAGCGGAAAACCCTTGAACCGTGAACCCTGAACCTGAAGCGAAGCGACAAGGCAGGTGGCCTCCTGTTGTGGTGACCAAACCTGCCATAATAATGGTTAAATTCTTAAGAAAACTATTCTTTAGGTTTTCCCATAACTTCCGCAAACATATCCATATCCCATGTTTTGCATTCGGCAATGTTTTGGCGGAACTTGATAAAATCGATTTTATCATTGCCGGTAATCTTTTTGGTATTGAAAGCACCAAAGCCAAGGAATGCCTCGCCGCCCATGTTAGCTGCCAGCCAGTGCCTGTTGTAATTCTTTGAGTAATCCCAGAAGAATTTCTTCTTGGCACGAATGCTGTCGATGGACTTAATCAGGCATCCGGGGAAAAGATTGGCAAATGTCCAGATAATTTTATCAACTTCTTTGTCCAGAAGCTCAAAGTCTGCATTGGGCTGGTGCTCTTTTATTAAAGCACGGGCTTCTTTAAAAGCATCCCCTTTTTTGTACTCACCAAAAACGATTTCTCCACCTTCTACGTATTTATCAGTTTCGATCATGGGGTTGCGCACCCATTCTCCGTCTATTTTCAGAACCGGAACACATTTGGTGATAAGGTTTTTCATTTTCATCTTATAGGCAGACCACATCTCACAGGAAACACAGTTCCACATGGCATCTTCAATACCAAGATACCAGGGGAGAAAATCGGATGATCCGCCGTCAGGGGCTGAACCATGTCTGGGGCCGGCCTGACCATAAATAGCAAGGTCGGATGAAACAGCAAGATCACAGGCCATTCCGATTTCCTGACCGCCTGCCACTCTCATTCCGTTTACCCTGCAAATAACCGGTTTTTTGCATGCAAGAATGCTGTCAACCATATGGTTAAAAAGTTCCATATACTGGCCGTATTCATCTGCCCTTAAGCTGTAAAACTCACTGTACTCCTTGGTGTTTCCACCTGTACAAAAGGAATAGGGGCCGGTACCTGTAAACACAACTGCTACAACACTCCTATCTAAAGAAGCATTTTCAAAACCTGCGATTACGCCCTTTACCATTTCTGTTGTATAAGAGTTATATTGTTTGGGATTGTTAAGACGAATCCATGATACAAAAAGCCCTTCCACAACATTCCCTTTAGGGTCCGTCAGAGGACGTTTTTCATAAACAACAGTAGGGGCTTCCGTTCCCCAGTGAACATCTGTGTGCAATGCATGATCTTTTGTTTCGTTATCTCTCGGCATCCATTCTAAAGCCATGATTTCTTCTCCTTATTAATTTTTATTGATTATTTTTTTAAAATTCAGTTTTGTGATCTTTACCACAATTCAACCACTCAACTACTCATCCAGTTAACTAATACTAAAAATCAGGTGTCAGCACGATTCGCTTTTCAGGTGACGATTTGTGCGCTTCTTCAAATGTCTCCACTATAGTGCTCATCGGACGTGTCTGAACAAATGCTTCCATGTCGATCTTTTTATTCAGCACCATATCCAGTACAATTGGGTAATATTCAGGGAGACATCCCCAGGTTCCGAGAATATCTGCATCAAATGCCATCAGTTTGCCCATCATATATTCCGTCTTTGCCATGCCGAATCCCACCATGACCAATTTTCCTACAAAACTAAGCAAAGCCAGTGAAATTTCCTGACCGCCCTTGGCGCCTGTAACTTCAAAGATTTTCCAGCCGAAACCGGAAAGACCATTCTCCTTGCAAAAGCCCTTAAACTCTTTGGATACTGCCCTTGCATCCTTGTCAGTAGAGTTAATGCAAAAATCTGCTCCGAAGTTAAGCGCCCTGTCAAGCCTTGCCTGGTTGCGAGCAATTCCAACTACGGTTTTTGCTCCAAGA
>JAUWOH010000500.1 GCA_030612225.1 Desulfobacteraceae bacterium | reverse complement strand
TAGCTTCACTTTTCTCCAACAATTTTTTTAATGCTGCAAATTGATCGACTATCGACGTGTTCAACCCTTCAATTTGCTGGTGCAGGTTGGTAATCTTACCGAAATTTTGCTGGTACGACTGTAAGGTGGTTGCAAGCGTTTTAGTGGATTTGTTCTTATCAATTTTTTTCAGGATGTCCAAGGCATGGTTGACATCCATTATAACCCGATTCCCAGATAGTTTTCTAATTTTATACTAATTCATGTGCAAAATTCAGGTATTAGCATTATAGAAATTATCGCTTGGCAATTAAAAAAATGAGAAAATTTTTTTACAAATTCCTTATAGCTCTCACCAAAAAGCTGGGCCCATGGGTTTTTACATTATTTGCCTGGCCGATTGCCTCGGGCTTTTTTCTTTTTTTTCCATTAAAAGTGGCGGTCGGTGTAAGATTTTATCGAGTGCTTTTCCCGGACAAGAATAGATTATATCATATCTGGTGTACCTGGAGGCAGTATCACAATTTCACTCATGTTTTTCTGGATCGGTTTATGATTATTAGCTCTGAAGGTATTACGCATACATCCGAAGGGTGGGAGCACCTGAAAGAAGCTGTAGAAAATAAGAAAGGTGCGATAATCCTTATGTCTCACATGGGAAACTGGGAGACAGCAGCTCATTTAATAAGCGGCAAACAGTATGGAATGCGCCTTTTGCTTTACATGGGAATTAAAATCAAGGAACAAATTGAGAAAATGCAAAAGGAAAGTCTTTCTCAAAGGGGCGTCAGGATAGTTGCAGTTGATCAAGATGGTGGAAGCCCTTTTGATATTCTTGAAGGAATAAAATTTTTAAGGGATGGCGGCCTCGTTTCGTTGACAGGCGATCGTATCTGGAGTGGAAATGAAAGAAAAGTTACTGTAAAATTTTTAAATCACGAGGTCTATCTTCCGGCGGTACCGCATATTTTTGCGTTGCTTTCCGAAGCGCCTTTATTTATATTTTTTTCATTCCGCAGCGGCCCAAAGAGCTATCATTTTAATATATCTGAGCCGATATATGTCAGAGCAGCCTCCCGTGCCGACAGGCAGGAGGCAATAGAAAGATCAGCCCAGAAATATGCAGACCACATTCAGCGAAGCCTTTCCACACATCCTCTTCAGTGGTATCATTTCGAGCCTTTTCTTGGAAGAAAATTAGACGCTTAGGGACATCATGTCTAACAAAGGTACCAGGAAATGAAGAAAGTATTTATTCCCGGCACATTTGTGCCCGGGTTGCAAAATAATTGTTTATTTATTTTGAATTTGTTGTATAAAGCTTTAGGCTTTAGGTTAATGTTATTGTCCATTTTGTCAAATACCTAAAACTTAAAACGTTTCTTTAAAAGTGCCGTTTCGAAGTCTGCGCTTATCTGCAACGGTCTAGAGCGTAAACCAATCGGCTTGCCATAACCTTAAAAAATTGGGAAAGAAAAAGATTATCATATGACACTAACGCGGGAAAAAATACAAAATGAAATCCTGAGGATATTTTCCGAAGAATTCGAAATAGAAAACCCTGGTCTGGATGACAATTTAAGAGAAGTGCATGAATTTGACAGTATTGATGCAATTGAACTTTTAGGGGAGATTGAAACTTTATTAGATTCGGAACTTACCCATGATGAGAAAAGACAGGCCATGGATATTAGAACAATAAATCAGATATGCGATTATGTTGAGTCTATGGCGCAGGCTCACTCATAGAGCCA
>JAUWOH010000176.1 GCA_030612225.1 Desulfobacteraceae bacterium | reverse complement strand
ACGCTTTCAAAGCTACACCTTGACAAGACGCCCTGGCAAGCCATCTTTTTTATAAAAATAAAATAGACAGAATTCCTTAACTTTAGTCACTTTAGTTCACTTTAGACACTTTAGTCACTCTAAACATGGTGTATTCGACAGTCCCCTCGAGGGGTAAACCAATGCACGTGCTTCGGGTGTCGATTCTCTACGAATCCATCAATCTTAATTCGGCTCATTTTTTAATAATACATCTATAATTTCAGGAATATAATTATCAGCCTTGCTGACATGAAAACGGCATGCAGCAGCGCTTTGATGCCCACCACCTTCAAACCTTGAAAGCAAAAGACCGACATTTACATTGCAGCTTTTATTAAAAATGCTGTGCCCTATACTTAGCGCAACCATCTGCCTTTCTTTATCATCATAGCGTATTTTAATATTCACAACCGATTCGGGGAATAGAGAATAAGCAAGGAAGCGATTTCCGTCTGGTGTTTCATTTAAGGAGCGAAAATCAGTAATGGCCACGTGATTTTTTATCTGCGTATATTTTTTTAAAAGTTCTTTATATTTCTTATTATTACTTTTAACCGTCCTGCAACGCTCCTTGACTTCTTGATCGTTAATAACAACGCCGATTTTAAACCTTCTTATCAAATCAACAACTCTGTTCCAGTATGCTTCATCAGCCTCATTTCGTCCAGAAATCGTCATTGACAAAAGTATGTAAGGGTAATTTTCAGGATGCTGGACCTCATCCATAGATAAGTCCGCCGAATCGATTTTATCAGTCTCTTTAATAAGTTCGCTATAATCTTGTTTTAATTTATCTCTGCAATATTCAAAGATTATGCCTGCTGCTGACGGAGCTATCTTAAATGCCCCATTAAATGATTTACTGATTGTATTGGTAAAATGATGGTCGAACCATAATGAGCATTTTTCGTTATAAGGCAGGTTTGCAATAATATCACCCTGTCTAATTTCAATCATGCCTTTCTGCATATCACTGGGTTCAACCCACTTCACAGGTTCAGTGATATCTTCTGTTTCATAAAGAAGCGCCGCACAGACAACACCGTCAAAATCAGGTCGGGTTATAATTCTCATATGTATCTACTCCGGATCAGGTTTTAAGAGATTACCCGTGCCGAACAGGCACGATAAATATTGATGTTTTCATATTATTATCTTATCCTATTTATACACTGAACACATACAATTTTCAAGGAGGATAAAGATAATGGCACTTTTTCTCGTACAACACGGAAAGAGCTTGTCGAAGGATTTAGATCCTGATCAAGGTCTGTCAAAAGAAGGAATCACTGAAGTTGAGCGGATCGCAACTGTTGCAAAAGAATACTCTATTAATGTTTCGCAAATAAATTACAGCACAAAAACAAGAGCTCGCCAGACCGCTGAAATTTTCGCTTCAGTCCTTAAACCTTCTGGCGGTATTCATGAAAAAAGCACGCTAAAACCATTAGACGATGTAACAGTTATTGCCGACGGCATAGAGAGCAAAGATAACATCATGCTTATAGGCCATCTTCCATTTATGGAAAGACTGACAGCCTACCTGATAACAGGTTCTGTCGAAAAAACTGTTTTCAAGTTTCAAAACAGTGGCATTGTGTGTCTGGACAAAGATTCCGACGCTCTTTCATGGGTGATCAAATGGACCCTTATGCCGAATATCAGGTAGTTATTATATCAATTTAATTCAAGTTGTTCAATCAAATCCTTCTTTTTTTCATTTTTATTCTAACCTGACAATTAAAATGCTGATCAGTTGCGAGACCTTTAAAAAAATACTTAAAAGATACCAGGGCCAAAAAGCAATAATCGCAACCAGTCTTAGCCTTTAAATGTTATGAAAGGTTGAAAAGAGACTTTCATGTTAATAATACCTTTGACAGGAAAAATAAGCTGGCGAAATCCTCCAGCTGTAACTATTGCTATTATCTTAATAAATTGCATAGTTTTCTTTTTCTTTCAATCCGGGGAAAAAGAAATGTTTTATGAGGCCAATAAGTACTATTTTGAGTCGGAATTGGCTGAAATTGAAATTCCAAGGTACATTGAATACGCTAAACAAAAATTTAAGGATATACCCGATCTGCATGAACACAAGGAACTGGATAAAAAGACACTTGTCCGTTATCATATTGAAATGGACAAAGATTTTGGTTTTTTAAAAAGACTCCGCAACTATGAGATCATAACCCATGAAGATCCTGTGTATCCAAAATGGAAGAGACTGAGAAACATATATGAAGAAAAGCTTTCCAGGGTTGTATTTATCAGCTACGGTTTCAGGCCTGCTTATAAATCATTAACCACCTCTTTTACTTACATGTTTCTTCATGGAAGCTTTGGTCATCTTCTCGGCAACATGATATTTTTGTGGATTGTAGGTTGTGTCCTTGAACTGGGATGCGGAAGGATTTTATATACCGGCATTTATCTTATGGGGGGCCTTCTTTCGGTAGGACTGTTCTGGCTGATTTATATGCAAAGTACCGTTCCTCTTGTTGGCGCATCCGGCGCTATAGCCGGCCTCATGGGGACTTTTACAGTACTATTCGGCAAAAAGAGGGTTAATATCTTCTATTCGCTGGGATTTTATTTCAACTATGTAAAAGTACCTGCGATAATTCTTTTACCCATCTGGATAGGAAACGAACTTTATCAGCTCTTTTTCACTGAAATCAGTCAGGTAGCATACGTGGCACATATCGGCGGACTTGCGGGAGGAGCTATTCTGGGATTTATCAGTCTGAAATTTCCCGTAATCCTTGATGAAAATATTTTTAAGGAAGACCCCAAAGATGAAATTACTCCCCTGATAGAGAAAGCGCTTCAAAGTATAAGTAAGCTTGACATGGAACAGGGTCGCAAGTTGCTGAATGAAGTTATAGAAAAAGAACCGGGTAACTTAATTGCTCTGAATCATCTTTATAATATCGAAAAACATACTCCTGAGAGCGTCAGGTTCCATGAAACAACAAAAAAGCTTCTTACCCTTCTTATTCAAAGCAACGAGTCACCCAAAACAGCATACAATATCTACAAAGAATACATTAGTCTTTCAAACCGTCCAAGGCTTTCTCCTCAGCTTTATCTACGCATAAGTACAATTTGCATAGAAACCGAACACTTTGAAAATGCAAAAAGAATACTCGCGATTCTTTTGAAAAAAAAATCTATCTTGCCGGGTATTTCTATGACACTTTTGAAACTTGCAAACGGTTATCGTCAAAAAGGAATGCATGATAACTGGAGAAAAGTTCTTCAGATAATCGGCTCAAAATATCCTGACTCTCTTGAAGCACGAATTGCTAAAAAGGCCCTTAAAGGATAGCCCCTCGTTTTAAACTGATTTATTCCGATTGTATTTTTCCAAATGCGTTTTCCTTGAGAAAAGCCATAGAAAAACTTGACAAGAAAATCATAGACATGGTAAATATCTGAACGAGCGCTCGGTCGTAAAATCTGAAAAATTAAAACTCATTGCCATATGGCACAAATATAGGCGGGCAGAAACTTTACTCGCTCAGTGATAAAGGAATTAGTTGATAAGCTTATGATTCAGCAATCTGCCGGAACAAAAGATGTCGCTACCCAAATCAAAAACCCTGATCTTGTTGAACGGAGACGGCAACAAATAGTCGATGCCGCGGCAAAACTTTTCATAGAAAAAGGTTTTCACAAAACTACAACCCGCCAGATTGCCAAAGCCACCGGATTTTCAATAGGCTCGTTGTATGAATATGTTGCTTCCAAAGAGGACATCTTATACCTGGTTTGTGAATCAATCCATGCTGAAGTCGAACAGGGTGTTTCCCAGGCATTAAATAGAGTAACCGGTGGCAAAGAGCTTGTGGCGGAAGTAATCCGTGAATATTTTCTTGTATGCCACCGTATGAGCGATTTTATTCTGCTCGTTTACCAGGAGACCCAGTCTTTGCCGCCCCAGTGGAAAAAAAGGGTCCTTGAAAATGAACTTCGAATTACAGGCCTTATAATTAAAGTGCTCGCGAATATTGTATCATCCGGAGATTTCCCTCACCTGGATGAACGTTCCGTTGAGCTGGCAGCGCATAATATTACCGTACTTGGCCATATGTGGACATTCAGACGCTGGTTTCTTGCCCGCCATTACAGCATTGAAGATTATATCGAACGTCAGACCGATTTTATACTCGGAGCATTAACCTAAATTATAGTTAAGGAGGAGTCATGAGTCCCGAAACCGAAGTATACAAACCCAAACATCATGTAAGGGTGGTTACGGCAACTTCGCTTTTTGATGGTCATGATGCATCCATCAATATTTTTCGAAGGATTTTGCAGTCAACCGGGACAGAGGTAATCCACCTGGGACATAACCGATCAGTTCAGGACATAGTGGATGCCGCTGTTGAAGAAGATGTCCAGGGGTTGGCAGTATCGAGTTACCAGGGTGGCCACATGGAATTTTTCAAATATCTCGTAGATCTTCTTAAAGATAAAAACGCTTCCCACATCAAGGTGTTCGGTGGCGGGGGTGGAGTGATTGTTCCGGAAGAGATTAAAGAGCTTGAAGACTATGGCGTTACCAAAATTTATTCCCCGGAAGATGGAGCGAAGTTGGGGCTTCAGGGCATCATAAATAATATGGTCGAGTTGATGGATTATCCAAGGGCCAAGGAAGATGACTTTGACCTGGAAAAACTAAACCCGGACAACAAACTGTTGATGGCCAATCTGATCACATCTGTGGAAAATGCAAAGGCAAAAGGCAACGGCCACCTGGAATATCTCCGAGCAGAACTTGAAAAAAAAATCGCCCATCGAAAAGTTCCTGTCATCGGTATTACGGGTACCGGCGGCTCCGGAAAATCTTCTTTAACCGATGAGTTTATCCAGCGTATCCTTCATGATCAGCCGGATCTTTATCTGGCGATTATCAGCAGTGATCCTTCCCGGCGCAAGACAGGCGGGGCACTGCTTGGCGACAGAATCCGGATGAATGCCATCGAAAGTCCGAGAGTTTATATGCGAAGTCTTGCCACCAGACGATCCCATATCGAAATCCCCGATGCCCTTCCCGATGCTATTGAGGTTGTCAAGGCGGCAGGTTACGACCTTATAATTGCTGAAACCGCCGGTATCGGACAGGGGGATTCTCACATTATCGATCTGGTGGACATCTCTATTTATGTAATGACAAGTGAATTTGGCGCCGCCTCCCAACTGGAAAAAATCGACATGCTCGATTTTGCCGATATTGTAGTGGTGAATAAATATGAAAAAAGGGGCGGTGAGGATGCAGTACGTGATGTACGCAAACAAGTACAGCGCAATCTAAACGCCTTTACCAAATCTCCGGAGGAGATGCCTGTGTTCGGAACCATAGCTTCTAAATTCAACGATGACGGGGTAACGGCTTTTTATAATGCAGTTTTAGACACCATCGCCGAAAAAACCGAAATCCAGTTCAAATCCAGCCTCCCTAATCCTAAGAAAAAAGTATCCAGTTCAAAAACCATCATTATTCCCCCGGAACGCACCCGCTATCTTGCTGAAATCTCAAATACGGTAAGGTCTTATCATAAACTAACTGAAAAACAGGCCGATGCGCTCCGAAAGGTCTGGCATCTGAAAGAGACAGCTAAGGCCCTTGAGGATGATACCCCGGCGCTTATCGCCCGGCTTAAAAAAGAAGTAAAAAAAGCTGAAACGAACCTGGATAAAGAGACCTCTTCCCTGATTGAACAATGGAAAGATATAAAAGAAAAATACAGCAAAGATGAACTGGTCTATGAAGTACGTGGCCGGGAAATCCGGCTTCCCCTCTATTCGGAATCCCTCTCCCATCAAAAGATTCGTAAGGTTTCCCTTCCTGCTTTTAAAGACCCTGGAGAAATCTACAGGTGGATGCGAAGAGAGAATCTACCGGGATATTTTCCATACACAGCCGGCGTGTTTCCCTTAAAAAGAGTAGGAGAAGATCCCACGCGAATGTTTGCAGGCGAGGGTGATCCGGCAAAAACAAACCTCCGCTTTAAGATGTTGTCAGCCGATTATGAGGCCAAACGGTTATCCACCGCCTTTGATTCGGTCACCCTCTATGGATATGATCCTGAAAGACGCCCGGATATTTACGGTAAAATAGGCAACTCAGGGGTCAGTATCTGCACGCTGGATGATGTTAAAGTGCTCTATGGCGGGTTTGATCTGTGCGCCCCTAATACATCGGTTTCCATGACAATCAATGGGCCCGCTCCTATTATGCTGGCCATGTTCTTCAATACCGCCATTGATCAGCAGGTAGACAAGTATATCGAGGAAAATGGGAAAAAGCCGTCCAAAAAAACTTATGAAAAAATCCGTGCCACGGTCTTGTCCAATGTTCGAGGTACGATTCAAGCGGATATTCTAAAGGAGGATCAGGGCCAAAATACCTGTATTTTTTCCATTGAGTTTGCCCTTAAGATGATGGGGGATATCCAGGACTTTTTTATAGATAACGACGTGCGTAACTTCTATTCCGTTTCCATATCAGGCTATCATATTGCCGAGGCCGG